>JAAYSX010000102.1 GCA_012518255.1 Candidatus Epulonipiscium sp.
CATACAGGATCATCTATTAAGGGATAGTCTTCCTGGCAGTAATTACATAGTAAGTTATCCACAGTTAGGCTTATTATCTCCTGGCAGAAGGTGCATCTCGGTGGATAAAGTAGTCTAATTGGGTATAAATATAACTTTTTCATGGTTTTAACCTCTTTTATAGCATTTCTTTTATATGGCTAGTTAAACTTGAATAGCGCTCAATTTCTTTATTATTATCTACCATTTTGTAAACTGTTTCTCTAAGGCCTACTACCACAACTAAATCCCTTGCCCTAGTTACAGCTGTGTATAAAAGGTTTCTATTAAGTAGCATGGGCGGACCGCTATGAATGGGCAAAATTGTAATTGGGTACTCACTTCCCTGGGATTTGTGTATGGTTATAGCATAGGCTAGTTCTAGTTCATCCAGCTGACTATAATCATATTCTACGGTCTTTTGGTCATCAAATACTACTATTACTTCTTCTGCTGAATTATTTATTTCCTCGATTATGCCACAGTCTCCATTAAAAACTCCTACTCCTTCATCGTATTTTATACCTGCATCGTTGTAAACCTTCCAGGGGGTGTTGTAGTTATTTTTAATTTGCATAACCTTGTCCCCTTTCCTGAATATAGTCTGCCTAAATTCTTTTTCTTGTTTGGAGGAATGGGGCGGATTAAGGCCTTCTTGCAGGGCCTTGTTAAGCTCGTCTACTCCTAATATCCCCTTTCTCATGGGTGCAAGTATCTGGATATCTGTTAGGGGGTCGCATTTTTGGAATTTGGGTAGCCTGGTTGTAACTAGCTCAAGCAAGGTGTCTACAACTTCAGTTTGTACTGCCCTTTGCATCATAAAAAAATCCTTGTCCTTTTGGTTATAAAGGGGGTATTGTCCTTGATTAATCCTATGAGCATTCATTATAATATCACTTTCCTGGGCCTGCCTAAAAACCTGGGTTAGGCGCACAGTCTTGATTTTTTTGCTATTTATTATGTCTTTAAGGACATTGCCTGGACCAACTGATGGTAGCTGATCCGCATCTCCAACGAGGATTATATGCTGTCCTGGTACCATGGCTTTAAGGAGGGCATTCATTAAAACTACGTCTACCATGGACATTTCGTCGACTATAAGAACATCTGTATCAAGGGGATCATCTTCATTCTTGGCAAATGATTGCCTCTGGGAGTCCTCTCTCATAAATTCAATCTCTAGTAGGCGGTGGATGGTCTGTGCTTCTCTGCCAGTAGCCTCACTCATACGCTTGGCTGCCCTGCCAGTAGGTGCTGCTAACATAACCTCTAGGTCTCTTTTTTCTAGCATATGAATAATAGCATTAATTGTTGTGGTCTTACCTGTGCCTGGACCACCTGTAACTACAACCACTCCGTTATTGATCACTTCCTTAACAGCCTCCCTTTGCTCACTTGCAAGCTTAATGCTGTTATTATTCTCGAACATGTCTATTTCCTTATCAAGGTTAGGGTCCTCCTCCTTATCCTCTTGCTGGGCCATATCAAGAAGCCTTCTAGCAATCCACTGCTCAGCATAATAGTAGACAGCCAAAAAAACAATGTCTTCATCCTTATTTTTCTTTATAAGTATATCCTTCCCAATATGGAGATCAATCATACCATTTTCTATTTGATCTTGACTAACATTTAGTAGCTGCAGGGCTTGTTTTGTAAGCATATCCTTGGGCATATAGGTGTGACCGTTGTTTGAAAACTGGTTTAGCACATAGAGTATTCCACTTTTTATCCTATGGTGGGAGTCCTTGCTAATTCCCATGTTACCGGCTATTTCGTCCGCCTTCCTGAAACCTATCCCCCATATGTCGTCTGCAAGACGATAGGGATTTTTCTTAACTATTTCCATGGTGTTTTCCTGGTATTTTTTATATATCCTAGCTGCATAAACAGGGGTAATACCATAGTCCTGTAGAAAAAGCATGGCCCTCCTTAGTTCGTATTGATCATGGAAAATCTCGCTAATTTCCCCGGCCTTTCTCTTACTAATACCCCTAACCTGGGCTAGTACCATTGGCTCCTCTTCTATGATCCTAAAAGTATCCGTGCCGAAGTGTTTAACTATCCTATTAGCTAGCTTCGGGCCTATCCCCTTGATTACACCCGATGATAGGTATTTTTCAATACCTTGCACCGTGGTTGGTATATGGCGCTCATAAAATTCCACCTTAAATTGCTCACCATATATGTGGTGAGTAGTCCACTCCCCAATAAGGCGTAGTTCCTCACCTGCGTGTAGATCTGGGATTATTCCCACACATACAACCTCATCCCCCTCATACAAAATACTGCACACAGTATAGCCATTATCCTTATTCTGAAAAATTATATCTTCAATAACACCCTCTATTGTTACTTGCTTATCCATTTGGTTGTTCATTATATCACCATTTTGATTAATCTTTTTAGTTAAGTATAACAGTTGGGGATGTTGTTAACAAGTGGGGGGCGGTTAACAAAAAGATACAGTCAAAATCTTAACATAAAAAAATTCATCCTATTATTCGGATGAACCTTTACTTTTTCTCTATACTTTTTAATTTTTTGCACCACAAA
>JAAYSX010000103.1 GCA_012518255.1 Candidatus Epulonipiscium sp.
ATTATATATATTATTTCTACCACAGCTTATAACTGCAAGGTCAGGATCTACTGCTTCTATAAACTCCTGACTAGATGAGCTTTTAGAACCATGATGGGCAACCTTAAGTATATTAACTAGGTTTTTATCTATATGTCCTGCTATCTTTTTTTCATATTCCTCTTCTATATCGCCAGTAAAATAATATGATACCATACCATGCCTGAGGACTAAGATTAAGGATGAGTCATTCCCCTCTAAATGTGTTATATCCTTGAAGGGGAATATACATTCCATTACTATATTCTTATCCTTAATAGTATCACCCTCCTTAAGGGTAATGATAGGAATATTTTCTTTTTCCATTATATCATAAAAATTTTTAAAGTGGGTATCTTCAAGGGGTAGCTGGGATACAAACAGCCTATCTATATGGTAAAGTGTAGCTAGTTCACCAAGGCCTAGCATATGATCTTGATGGGCATGGGACAGTATTAGTGCATCAATCTTCCTTATCCCCTTATACTTTAAAAACCTCTCTATCTTCTGGCCATTCCCCTTATCACCCCCATCTATAACAAAGGTCCTATGATCTGGGCTTCTTATTACTATCGAGTCTCCTTGACCTACATCTAAGAAAGTAACTTCTAAGTCACCTGGAATTACTTGATTAACAAACAATCCTAGAAGTAATACTATATTGGCACTTACTATATAGAATCTGTATTTCTTTCTTTTTTCTAAGTCTAAGTATAGATAATATAAGATTAGCCCTATAATCCCTATATAGATTATAAGTTCAATTAGCTGGGGCTTCCCTACAATAAGGGTTGAAAAAGGTATTTTGAGGGCTAACTTACCCAAAACTTCTACAAGCCTTAGTAGGTAATAGGCAAAGGATATAAGTAGCCTTGTAAGTATTGTGCTTATAGGAAATATTATCATGCCCATAAAGCCTATAATAACAACCCCTATAATTAAGGGTACTAAAAGTAGGTTTGTAATTAGGGATATTGGTGATATAACATAATAATGATAAGCAACTAAAGGGGCAATTCCCGTAGTAGCAGCTAGGGTAGGTGCCATATAGCTTCTAAGCTTTTGAGGAATTATAAATATTCTTTGAAAAAAAGGACTTAAAAGAATAATACTAGCAGTTGCCACAAATGAAAGCTGAAAACCTATATCCCATAGATATAGGCTATTATCAATTAGTAGTATAAGGGCTGCAAAACTTAGGGAGGTTATTGTATCTGGTGTTTCTTCTATTAGGCTAGCCACAATAAGAACTGACATCATTATAATTGCCCTTGTAATGGATACACTAAATCCTGTAAAAGCTCCATAAAACCACAAAAACCCTAACACTAGAAGAGCTTGTAGTTTGGTATTTAATCCCAAGGCATTTAAAAGCCACCAGGCAAATCCTGCTATAACACTTATATGCAAGCCTGAAATAGCCAAAACATGGGCTATGCCTATATCCCTATATAGATCCTTTGTTTCCTTGCTAAGCAAAAGTTTATCTCCTAGGAGCATGGCTTTCATTATCTGAGCCTCTTCCCAAGGCATAATTTGCTCAAACATCTTGCCATAATATCCCTGAATCCTATTTACTAATAGTTCCCTAGACCTTTGGCCTTCGATTTCTAGGCTTTCTGCCCTTATCTTACCAGCCACTCCCCTAATCATCAGGTAGGTCCGTTCATCAAAACCACCTGGATTTCTAGGTCCTGATAAGGGCTCTATACTACCCTTTACACTAATTGTATCCCCTTCTTTTGCTAAAATAAAATCTTTCTTAGCGCTAATCTTAATTTTTTGGCTTATGGGACTAGCTTTAATGGGCTTAACAATATATTGGTTTTCATATTCATATTCCTTAACTTCTACTACCTTGCCAATAAGGTTTGTCTTTTCCTTATTGGCCTTTAGTATTATCCTTTCGTCTTTGATTACAGGGTGAGCAGTAATATTAACAAAGCCAAGGCAGCCTATTAATAAATAAACTGCAATGTAAATATTCCTATTATATATTATCAATGTGGCAACTACTATAGTTATAGATAAAAAAAATAAGGAAAGCTGCATTATATTATAATGCAAGCTTCCCCCTATTAATCCCACTATATAAAACACAAGGCCTAAAAGTAATGGCCTTTTTATATAGGAATCTGTTTTATTCATAGCCTTCAATTAGTGATTCATCCCTTTCAAATAGCATGCTTAAATCTAAATACCCTTTAAATTCTGTTTGCTTTTTACCATCTATTAAAAAAGCAACCTTTTTTACTTTTGGCGATGATTCAGTTAATGAGTTAACTATGGAGTAAATTGTAAATAGTTCTCCTGTTGATCCTCCCTGATGTTTTGTTTTAAATTCTGATGATAAATCGACCTGGCATACACCATCTTTGGTCTTAATATCATTTATTTTGGTCTCTGGTGGAACTGTATAAACATTATTTGTGTTTTGTGGTCCTTTAATTAACTCTTCCATAATATATGTTTCTAGCGGAACATTAGAGCTTATTTGTATCTTTCTATTTTCTGCCACTAGCTTCTCACCATTAGGGTCACCAAAATAAAGTATGATATTTTGTACATTGGTAGGTGGCTTAGGATCAGGTTGTACAAGTATAATATCATCCTTAAATATAGGGCCTATACTAGTTCCTTCTGCAGACATTAAGGGCTCATCATCTATAAAAAATTCTACCCAGTTTATAAAAGGAAAGTTAGTTAAGGTACGAACAAAACTAGCCCTCATTATCATCTGTTCTTGGACTGTTAAGCCATGATATTCCTTTGATATGTTAATTTGGACCCCGTTTTCGCTTAGCTTTGCCCCTTCTATATTCACATTAGCAGGTACTACTGGTAGTAGGCTTGTTACCTGGGGGCCCTTCTTAAGGGATTCAATTGCAAATTTTAGTTTTTTTGCATCACTACTTACTTCCCTTGGATCCGAAAACACCTGCTCAGGAGCTAGCTTACCATCTACTTGGTTAATAAAATATACTATAGTTTCTTCTTGATTGGATGTATCTTCCTTGTTATCTCTTTTAGAACATGCTACAAGAGATAACATCAGTATAGTAATCAAAATCAATATATTAAAATGTCTCTTTTTCACGTATTTCACCTCGCATCAAGTTGATATCTAAGTGGAACCTTAACTAAAAATCTTGTTCCCTCTTGTTCCTTACTTTCTACACTTATCCTGCCGCCATGCATTACTATTGTTTTGTAAGTAATTGCAAGGCCAAGACCTGTCCCACCTGTTTCCCTATTTCTAGTTTTATCAGTCCGGTAAAAACGTTCAAAAATCTTACTTTGCTCTTCTTCATTTATTCCTATTCCAGTATCTTTAACACTAACAAATGCATCTTGGTGATCAAGGTTAAGGGTAACATGTACCTTGCCGCCATCAGGTGTGTATTTTATACCATTTTCTACTAAGTTTGATAAGGCTAGGGTAAGTTTAACCTCATCTACCTGGGCATTAACTTCTTCTTGCCCTTCATAGGTTAATTCTATATTTTTTTGATTTGCTAGTGGGGATAATCTTTTTAAGATATCCTGTATCATTTTATTAATATTTACCTCACTTATATTTAATGGTATTTCCTTTTGGTCTAGTCTAACTAAGGTTAAAAGGTCGTTAACAATATTATTAAGACGATCTACCTCCGAGTTAATGTCAGTAAAAAACTCCTTATACATCTCCTCTGGTACATTCTCCTGAAAAAGCAATGATTCTGTTAGTACCTTAATTGATGATAGGGGGGTCTTTAATTCATGGGATACATTAGATACAAATTCTTCCCTTGACTGCTCCACTCTGGCAAGTTGCTCTGTCATATGATTAATTGCATGGCCTAGCTCAGACACCTCGTCTTTTCCTGTTATGTCTATTTTTTGATCTAGTTGGCCATTTGTAATTCTTTCTACAAATCTAAGTAAGGTTTTCAGTGGTTTGATAATAAGGCCTGAGGTAAAAAAGCTCAAGAGTCCTACTATTAAACTTGTAAGTAATGATAATAGATATGTTTGAGTTTTCATAGCATTTAAGGAATCATATACATCGTCAATAGATGCTGATATTAAAACAGCACCTGTAACTAGGTTCTTATCTTCCTTATCCACAATGGATGCTGCTGCACTCATAATCATAGTATCATCTTGCTTTTGCTTTTCTGCACTATCCTGTCCTTCTAGTGCATCAAATACTTGTTTATTTAAAATTGTACGATTTAAATCTGCCTGGCTTGAGTCACCTACAACAAACCCTTGCTCGTTAATGACTAAGATGCGTGCATCAAATTCTTTATCCTTGCTGGTTTCTGTAAGCATATACATAAATGCTGTTTCGTTACTATCATCCTTTAGGTAATTACCCTGATTGATTTGACTAGCAATCATATTAGCTTTCCTAAGCCATTCTGACTTGCTTTGATCTAGGTAATATGTTTCCATTCTTTCTAATAATATACTTGAAAAAAGCATAAGTGGTAAATAACTAACTAGGAAAAAAAGTATTAGTAACTTCCAGCGCATACTGTGGAACCAACGCATCCTAGTCTTTAAAATAATAACCTACCCCCCACTTAGTATGTATATATTCTGGTTGCCCTGGATTAGGTTCTATTTTCTCCCTAAGGCGTCTTACATGAACATCTACAGTCCTTACATCACCGGGGTAATCATATCCCCAGATAGTATCTAATAATTTATCCCTACTATAAACTTTCCCCGGGCTATTTGCTAAAAGTGCTAACATATCGAATTCTTTGGCTGTTAGGTTAATTTCTTCGTCATTAATAAATACCCTGCGACTATTAATCTCTAATCTTAATCCTTCTACCTCAATCATCTTCTTGGTTTGCTTTTGATCGCTCTGGGCTACCCTTCTTAAAATTGCCTTTATTCGTGCCTTTAATTCTAATATATTAAAGGGCTTGGTCACATAATCATCCGCCCCATATTCAAGTCCCATTATTTTGTCCATATCCTCACCTTTAGCTGTAAGCATAATAATAGGTACATTGGAAGTCTGCCTAATTTGCCTACAAACTTCTAATCCATCAAATATGGGAAGCATAACGTCTAAAAGTATAACATCATACTCCTTAGACCTAGCTAGGTCAAGTGCTTCCTGCCCGTCATAGGCTGCATCTACTTCCCAGCCCTCTTGTTCAAGACTAAATTTTATACCTTTTACAATTAACTTTTCATCGTCAACTACCAAAATTTTGCTCTTCATAAAACTCCTCCTAGTGGACACAAATATTATCCTTTATTTTGTCTAATGTCCCCTGCCCTATGCGTGAAACATTAGTTATATCTTCAATTCTTTGAAAATCACCATTGGAATCCCTATAATCAATAATATTTTGTGCTATTACTGGGCCTATACCAGGTAATGTGGTTAATTCCTGGCTTGTTGCCGTGTTTATATTAATAAGTCCGGATTCCCCGTTGGGAGGATTATTTCCCTCCTCTCTATTGTCATATGAAACTTGGTTTTTGTCAATTTTTTCACCTTGTTTTGGTATATATATTTTGAGACCCTTTTCAACCTGCATAGCTAAATTCCAAACTTCCACATCAGCATCATTGGTAAATCCTCCTGCTAGTGTGATGGCTTCTTTTATAATGGCATCACTATCTAGGTAGTATACATCTGGGTTTTTAACCTGGCCACATACATATACAGGTACCTTTTCTATGGTCTTTACTATGGGGGCTAGCTCTATCTTTGAATCTTCTTTATCTTCCTTATCTGCCTGCTCAAGATCCTTACTTGTAAATTCATATTCCAAATGATTAGTCTTTTTTATGTATAAAAGACTTGAAATTGTCAAACATATTACCAGTGATATAATTGTATATTTCTTATATTTTTCATTCATTATTCTATCTCCAATTGATTCTATTGTTTATTTTCCTAAATAGAGTATTGACAATATAATAAAATATACACATTTTAAATTTAATACTTACTAACTTTTCCATTATCTGATATAATGTTGTTTAGAACGAAAGGAGAATGTTATGTGTAGATATAAAAAGGCGATTTTTAGCCTTATTATAGGTTTTTTCTTTGTGAATATATTGCCCCAACCACTATATGCTGTCAAATCTTATCCTAATGAGCCAGAAGTATTTGCTGAGTCCGCTGTCCTAATTGATGCTAAGACTGGAGATATCCTATATGGTAAAAGCGAAAACTCTAGAATGTACCCAGCAAGTATTACCAAGCTAATGACAGCTCTTATTGCTATAGAAACAAGGAGACCTTCTGATACTATTGTTATGTCCCAGGAAGCTGTTTTTGGTATAGAACGTAATAGTAGCCATATTGGCCTAGATGTAGATGAGCAGATAACCTTAGATCAAGGATTACATGCCCTCCTGCTTAATTCAGCCAATGAAGTAGCTAATGGTATTGCTGAGCTGTGTGATGGCTCTATAGAAGCCTTTGCAAGGCATGCAACTAATAGGGCAAAGGAACTTGGTGCTAAGAATACCAACTTTGTAAACCCACATGGTTTACATGATCCAAACCACTATACATCTGCTTATGATATGGCTCTTATTTCTAGGGAACTTTTAAATCAACCTTATTTTCTAGAGATAATGGGTAATCATTCATACCAAATACCTCCTACCAATAAGTGCGATGAGGTTAGGCATATGTCACAATCCCATAAACTATTACATGAAGCTAGATATGGTCGTTCTTATAGGCCTGATGTAATTGGTGGTAAGACAGGCTATACTACTGATGCAGGTAACACTTTAGTAACTATTGCTAAGCAAGGAGATTTAGAATTAATTTGTGTTGTACTTAAATCTGATAGCTATAATTTATACTCGGATACTAATGCAATATTAGACTATGGTTTTGATAATTATAAGTCTATATCCCTTCACCAAAAGGATAATGTTATTAAAAGTATACCTATGTATAGCATAAAAAGCGGACAACTTATTCATGTAGCAGATTGTGATATTTGTGTAGAAGAATGTTCTAATTTTCTTGCAGGCTCTGATATAAAGGAAAGAAATATTGATACTATAATTAATCTTCCAGATAAGATTGATGGTCAGGCTTCCAAAGGAGATATAATAGGCACAGTTTCATACCAATATATGGGCAAGATTCTATATGAGAACAATTTGGTTATTAATGAGATTAATCATTTACCTTCGGCAGAACCAATTGTCTACCCAGAAAAACCTAAATATGCAGTTCCAAATTTTATATTATCTTATAACACAAACTTTCTATATATTACCCTTGCAATCATGTGCCTTGCACTTATGATACTTTTTATAGCATTTATAAATTATAGAAATACTTGTAAGTTAAGAAAAAAATCTAAAAAAATTCTACGTTTTTCAAAAACTATAAAATAAAAATCTCCCTAGGGAGATTTTTATTTTATTCTAATTCAATTATTTTACCATCACTCCATAATTTGTCTAAATTATAGAATTCAGCCTCTTCTTTATGGAATATATGAATGATTACACCATTATAATCTAGTAATATCCATCTTGATGTATTATAGCCTTCTACACTTATCTTTTCATAACCTTTTTCTTCTAATTTTCTTTCTACTTCCTGGGCAAGGCCTGATACTGCCCTTGTATTTGGGGCTGTTACAATAAGAAACATATCTGCTATAGTTGTAATATTACTAACATCCAGTAGTTTTATTTCCTCTTCAGTCTTACTTTTCATTGCATCATATGCATATCTAGCTATTTCATTAGATCTTTCAAATTGTGTCATTGATTACCTCCTTGTCCTTAATACTCCTTTAATATTGAATAAATAATAGGATGTATTGGTTTATTTTTAAGTGTCAAATAATCTATATTACGGTTTAAAGCAAATTTCATTGCCTTATCTAGGTCTGTATAAGCAAGTATCCTGAGCTTGTTTAATTGTGGGCTATATTTTCTACTTGGCTCTATAATATCAGATATATATATTATTTTTTCTAAATCTGACATGTTTTTGGCTCCAAGTGTATGATTATTAATTGCTTTTAATATATTAGAATCTTTAATGGCAAATTTATCTTCTACTATCTTTGCAGCTATTAGCCCATGGCTTAAATGGATGTTATCTTTCAAAAAATCATCCATAGGTATATGGTAGTGTTTGCAAAGTTCCCTTTTCTTGTCTACTGGGTATTCCTTAGCTAGATCATGAAATAGGGCAGATAGCCTCGCCTTATATAAATCTAATCCATATATAATTGCTAGGTCTGTAGCAACTTCCACAACACCTAAAGTATGCCTATACCGTTTATCATCCATTTGCTCTTGGACATAATCACTATATATTTGTATTTGGCCTATATCATCTTCCATTATTTCCACCTATCTACTTATTATCAGAATATAATTCGAACTTTTGAATGTATTTTTCTACAGCTTCTGTTACAAGATACTTTATAGGCTTATCTTTCCTTACCCTTTCCCTTATATCTGATGAAGAAATAGCAAGGGCGGGTACTTCCAAATAATGAACTCTACACTCATATGATTGTTTAAGTTCATCAACCTTACCCTTTAATTGCCTTCTTTTATATCCTGGTCTGGTTACCGCAACAAACTCACAGATTTTCATAAGCTCGTCCACCCGGTTCCAAGTAAGTATTTCATGTACTGCATCTGCACCTGTTATAAAATATATCTTGGTATCTGGTGCATATAGCTTTTTGATTTCCTTAATTGTATCTACAGTATAGGTCATGCCTGGCCTATCAATTTCTATACGGGAAACATGAAAACTTGGATTTTCTACTGTTGCAAGTACACTCATTAAATACCTGTGCTCACTATCTGTTACTCTTTTGCCTTTTTTGTGGGGTGGTTGTCCTGTTGGTATAAAAACCACCTGGTCTATCCCAAATTCATTACGTACTTCTTCCGCAGTCATTAGGTGTCCTATATGAATGGGATCAAATGTCCCTCCCATAATAGCAAGTTTTTTGATATTAGTCGTAGGTTCTATGGTTCTCATTAATATACTCCTATTAATTATTTAGGTAATTGAATTTTCGGTTTGTCTTTTGAGGGTCTATATAATATTATTTTTCTTCCAATAATCTGGATAGGAAGAGATTGTGTGCGGGCACTTAATACTTTCATTACTTCTTCTGGTTCTTCCATACAGTTATTTAGCACACTAATTTTTATAAGCTCCCTTGCCTCTAAGGCCTGGTCAATAGCTTTTGTAATCTCTGGTGTTACATCTGATTTTCCTATTTGAAAAATAGGATCCATAGTTTGTGCTAGGCTTCTTAAATATGCCCTTTGTTTACTTGTTAGTTTATTCATTCAAAACTCCTTCTAAAATTTATTCGTAGTATTCAAATTCTAAATCATATATACGCACTGTATCCCCCTCTTGAATACCTGCTTCTTTAAGCGCGTCAATAATTCCATTATCCCTTAAATATTTTTGGAAAAAAGCAAAGCCTTTTTCTGTATCTAAGTTGGTATAACCTATTACCTTCTCTACCCCTACACCTTCTACTGCATAATAATCCGTTTCAATTTTATTAACTACAAATGCATGTTTTTCCTCTACTTCTTCTATAAATTCTTCTTCGAAAATATGTGGCGTTTCTGGTAACCCTTCTAAAACCTCTGATATTTCTTTTAATAGATCCTGAAGATTTTGATTGCCTGCTGCTGATATTGGGAATACCTTAAAGCCCTTTGGCTCAAATTCATCTATCATTCTTTGAAGATTTTGGTCTGAGCCTTCTATATCTATTTTGTTGGCTGCAATAATTTGTGGCTTGTCTTTTATATCAGCATTATACAATTCTAGTTCCTTCTTAATAGCATAAATATCTTCTACAGGATCCCTTCCTTCACTGCCTGAAACGTCTACTACATGCACTAGTACTTTGGTACGTTCTATGTGCCTAAGGAAGTTGTGACCTAAACCAACCCCTTCTGCAGCTCCTTCTATTAGGCCTGGTATATCAGCCATAACAAATTCTTTGCCATACTGACTGCTAACTACCCCTAAGTTAGGACTAAGGGTTGTAAAATGATAATTGGCTATCTTAGGCTGGGCATTGCTTACCATTGAAAGAAGTGTAGATTTACCTACATTAGGATAGCCTACTAATCCCACGTCTGCTATCATTTTGAGCTCTAGTGTTACCCAGTACTCCTTACCACCTTGGCCAGGCTGTGCATACCTTGGTGCCTGCCTTGTTGCTGTGGCAAAGTGTTGGTTACCCTTACCACCCCTACCACCTTCTAATAGGACTCTTACAGAATCTTTCTCAAATAGGTCTGCCATAACCTTACCTGACTCAGCTTCCCTTATAATAGTGCCTTGTGGCACCTTTATAACTAAATCCTGGGCTGACTTACCAGAGCAGCGCTTACCGCCACCATCTTGGCCAGATTCGGCTCTAAAATGTTTTTGGTGGCGAAATTTCATAAGGGTATTAATTCCTGGGTCAACTTCAAATATAATACTTCCACCTTTACCACCATCTCCACCATCAGGGCCTCCACTTGGTTCAAATTTCTCTCTTCTAAAGGAAACTCTACCATCCCCGCCCTTTCCGGAACTTACAAAAATCTTTACCCTATCTACAAACATATAACCACCCTTTACTATTATAGCTTACACTATTTGTTGTAATATAAATAAAACAAAAAAGGTTTCAAACTATGTTGAAACCCCCTTTGTATTTATTATTAAGCTTCTTGGGCTACTGGATATACAGAAACTTGCTTTTTGTTTCTGCCCTTACGTTCATAAGAAACTTTACCATCTACTAGTGCAAATAATGTGTGGTCTTTTCCAAGTCCTACATTAGTACCAGGATGTATTTGAGTTCCTCGTTGACGATATAGAATATTACCAGCTAGCACCATTTGTCCATCTGCTCTTTTAGCACCTAAACGTTTGGAGTGTGAGTCACGGCCGTTTCTTGATGATCCTACTCCCTTTTTAGAAGCAAAAAACTGAAGGTTTAAATTTAACATATCATTCACCTCCTGATGAATCTTTTTTGGTGTTAATTTGTATATATTCACCGTACTGCTTTTCAATGTCTTTTAATCCTAATTCCATACTTTTTAAAAGCAAGCTTGCCTCTTTAGATCCCTTATTTGTACTAATATCTGGAAAGCTACAATCTATGTAAGCCTTAGCTTCGTCTTGATTTAGTGATAGGGTTTCTTTAGTCAATAAATCTATGGAGTTTATTGTGTTAAAGACAATCATGCTTACAGCTGCACATACAATATCCTGACCATGATCAGCATAACCAGCATGTCCAGCTAATGTAAATCTACATAACTGTTTCTGATTATTGTAGTATAAATCTATATTAATCATTGTGTCAGTTATCCGTTAATTGCTGTTACTGTAAGTTTTGTAAATGGTTGTCTATGTCCCATTTTTCTGCTATAAGTTTTCTTAGGTTTATATCTGTATACAGTAATTTTTTTGCCTTTGCCTTCTCCTTCTACAGAAGCAGTAACACTTGCTCCTTCTACAGTAGGGTTCCCAATTGTTAGTTTATCATCTTTTGATAAAGCTAAAACTTTGTCGAAAGTGTATGTTTCACCTTCTGGAACATTTAGTTTTTCTACACGAATAACATCGCCTTCTTGAACCTTGTATTGTTTTCCACCAGTTTCAATAATTGCGTACATAAGTACACCTCCTCAATCCGATACTCGCCGAATACGGTACTTAAATTATTTTAAGTTTGTAAACCTCTTCGAGCGGCTAAAACACTTTGAAATTATATCATGATTTTATCTAAGTGTCAACATTTTTAGACCTTATATATGATGGATTTCATATTTGCCTTTATTTATTTTATTATCAATGGTAAGCCTAGTATTTATGCCATACTTTTCTTTTATCTTACTTATAATATCTTCCCTTGCTTTTATATGTTCTATAAAGCTACTAGCAGCCTTAATTTCTACATCCTTATGAATGCTCTCTCTTGCTACTTCCCTAAGATCCTTTTCTAGATCTACTAATAAGTAATCATAGGATATATAAGCATCAGCCCTATTACAACTAGGGCATTTTTGCATGATTTCTTCCTTAAGGGACAGGCTGGTTCTTTTTCTTGTAATTTGAACAATTCCTAAATCAGTTGCTGGATAGACTCTAGCCTTTATCCTATCCTTGTTAAGCTCAGCCTGTAATTTTTCTACTACTGCCTCTTTATGGCTGTCCTTATTCATGGCTATAAAGTCTATTATTATAATTCCTGATAAATTTCTTATTCTAATTTGCCTTGCACTTTCTGTGGCAGCTTCTAGATTTGCCTTTAGGGCCATTTTATCCTTGTCCTTAATGTTTACAAGTTTGGCACTATTAACATCTATAACATTCATTGCTTCTGTCTTTTCGATTATTATATTGGCTCCTGATTTAAGCCATATTCGTTTGCTTAGGGCCTTTTGTATTTCCTTATCTATACCATAGGCTCCGTATAAATTTGTAGTCTTATCAACAAGCCTAACCTTGTCCTTTAATAAATCATCCTGGTAGTTACTATTAGTAACAATCTCTTTTATCTTATGGTTTACATGACCTCTTATTACTTTGCTTGTTAAAGATGGCTCTTCATATAGGATGGTCCCACCTGCGGCCCCAATAGCCCTAGTTTCTATTTCTTCCCACTTTGCAGTAAGTTGGTCAAGTTCCTGGGTTATCTCCCTATCAGTAGCCTTAGAGGCTCCAGTCCTAACTATAAGGCCATATTCCTTAGGGTTATGCTCCTTAATTATGGATTTTAATTCTTCCCTTTTATCTGTGTTTGTAATCTTCCTGGATATACCTATGGTTTTTTCGTAAGGCAAAAGTATAAGATATTTGCCGGTAATATTAATATAGGAGCTTACCTTAGGTCCTTTACTCCCTACGCCCTCCTTGACTACCTGAACCATAATTCTTTGATTATTTTGTAGTCTGCCCTTAAGTTTCTCTGGCACATCCTTGTAATGTAAAAAAGCTTTTTTGGGCTGTCCTATATCTATAAAGGCTGCCTTCATCCCCTTAACTAGGTTAGATACCATGCCTTGGTAAATTGTACCCTTTATATCTTCTTCATAGTTATTTTCTAAATGGATATTGACTAGCCTATCATCTTCCATTAGGGCTACCCTTGTGTAGCTTATCCCTTCATCAATAATAATACTTTTTTCCATGATTTATACACCCAATTTCCATAAGGGAAGGTATTTACCATCCTGCATAGAGTATAGTTCCTTGCGGTGGATAGAATAATCTAATTCTAGACCACTATCATCTATAAAAGATTGCATAAAAAGTTTAGCATTTAAATTCTTTCTGCTGCCACTTGCTAGCATAAGATGTATCTTATAATCTAACTTATCTTCCTTAATCTCTAGCTCGTATATAAAATCTTTTATATTTATTATCCTTTCCTTCTTCTTACTTATCCTTTTGTATA
>JAAYSX010000104.1 GCA_012518255.1 Candidatus Epulonipiscium sp.
AAATCATCATCAACCTCTATAACCTTATTATTTTTTACAGCTGATAATTCTTTGTAGCCTTCTGTTTGTACAAATTCTTCTTTCATACCATAGTTTTCAGATATTATAATATATTCTGGGTCTTCTTCTATTATCTTTTCAATGCTAAACATCCAGTCGCTAGCATCTTGGGCTATATTAGTTCCACCAGCAGCCTTAAGTATTTCTGCTATATAGGTATCTCCTGTAGCTGTAAAATCTCCATTTTTTCCAAAACCAACCACATAATATACCGTAGGTTGTTCTTGCCCACTGGTTTTTTCCTGAATTTCTTCAATTTCACCCTTTAACTTGGTAACTAATTCTTCTGCCTCAGATTTAGCATCTAACATTTCTCCAACTTCATTAATTACATCAAAACTACCTTCAAAGTCTTCTGCATCAAGAATTACAGTTGATTCAATTCCAGCCTCTTCTAATGTCTTAGCTATTTCATCCTTAAAGTAGGCTGATATAAAAAGAATATCCGGCTCTAATTCAATAATCATTTCTACATTGGGATCCAACAAGGATCCTACACTAGGGATATCCTCAGTTTCTGAAGGATAATCACAGTAATCACTTCTTCCCACTAATTGATCTTCTTTGCCAAAGGCATAGATTAATTCTGTAACACTTGGAGATACTGATACAATTCTTGGAGAATCTTCACCCTTATCATTTTCTCCAGTGTTAGCACATGATGCTAAAAAACCTATACTTGCTATTAATACAAATAATATTCCTATTTTCTTTATTGTTTTATTCATTTGCTTCCCTTTCTAAAATTAGTTTGTTTTTAAATAACAAAAAATGGTAATGCCCAGGCATTACCATTAGAATCTAAATTCTAATACGTCTTCCACCCGAAAACTTATCAAAATCTAATTTTAGGCAGGTCTCCTGACTTATAATAATTATCTTATCAATCACAGTAGCGGGGGCTGTTATGGATTTTAACCACATTCCCTTTTCACCTTTTATTAAGGCACCTAAAATTAATCTTATATTTTGTTATCTGTAACTAGTATAGATTTTTTGTAACTATATGTCAAGCTAAACTTTAGTGTTTAGTCCAATTTGCTAATAATTGATTACCTTCCAGTTCTTTGATTCTAGTAATGTCTTGCATCATTTCTAGAACCCCCTTAAAGTTGCCTTCATCATCTCTAACCGCTATAAAGTTAATATAGATAAATTTCTCTCCCGTATCTAGCCAAAACTCTGCCTCGTCTTGGGCACCACTTTTAAACTCCTCTATAACTTCTAATACTTTATCCAAGCTTTCCTTAGGATGACAATTTTCAACCTTCCTACCTATTACACCCGGACTCCTAGGGAATATCCTATCCTTAGTATCTGTATAAAACCTCACAATTTCATTTTCATCTACATAAGATAGATCTACTTTTAGATGCTTGAAGATTAGATTGATTTGATCCAAAGTCAATTGCCCCCTACTTACCTCCAGGGTTGACTGGCTAGATAAATCATCTATTATTCCATGCTTACTTAGCAGGCTAGACAAATCCTTCATAAAATCTGTCTGATTATCTAAATGCTTATTACCTGCATTTTTATAGATAGCTGGTGTATCTATTAGGCAATAACCTATTTCATCATCACCTTTTCTCATATCAATAAATTCCTCATCTGATATTAAGTTCATAGCTGTTGGGTATAGTACTTCTATTTCCTTAGCCATCATATCCTCTAGACTACTTATTAGCTTCTCTTGCTTCCTTATAAACTTTGCATGCTTATCTTCCTTTAAAAGCAGTTTATTTTTGTTTATTATGCCTGATATTCTATCTTCTAATGTCCACATTATTTTTGTTGGTTTATTAAATTTTTTCTTTTCTAGGGCCGGGTATAATTGATTTTGTTTACGTGCAAAATGAATTTTCACCTCTTCTAGCTGTTCATATATTTCTTCCCAAACATTTTTTATGAACTTTCCCTCTAGTGCTTCTTCCATCTTATATATTAATTTTTTTATAGCTTCTACTTCTTTTATATAAGTATTTATAGGATGCCCTTCAGGTGGATTTATTTTATCGGAGATACGTATATCTTCAAAAATCTCAATTAATTCGTCAAGCCTATCAGTTATTACCTGATCACTTATCCCATGATTTGTAAGGTTTTGCTCTGATAGGGCAAATTCTTGCCCAGTTATCGAATCAAATTTATCATTTGCTAAGTCTTTTGCTTCTTGCAATGTAATTTCTCCTTTTAAGAAGTCCAACTTGATTTTGAGCATAGCCTTAATTTTTTCTTCCCTTGTATTAATTAAATCTTTCATAACATCCCATCCTTTCATTTATTTAAATAAAATTATACCCTAATTGATAACTGTTGTCAATTAGGGTATTTTACTTTATTATAATAAATTTTCTATTCTTCCATACTGGGTTTATCTGCGGAAGATATTTCCCAGTGGATTACAAAAGTTAGGATAAATCTAAGTACAACTATAGATGCTAGTATTATTAATTCATCTATGGTTCTAATCATTAAAGTTTTTAGAATTTCTGCTCCCATCTTAAATTCAAGGCCTAGGGCAAGTGCCTTTGCAAGTTCAAGTTTTATATTATCGTCTGAGAAATCAAAACCCTTTAAGGCGTATTTACCAAAAGCTTTTACACCACCTAAAGTGATGACAAATACACCCATGGCTTCCATGACATGTACAATTATTGGAACTGTTAAGGCTAGTAATCCCTCTATCATAATAGAAAATCCCTCCTTTTAGCTCAAAAAAGAGGATTGTAGTAAAGCTCTTACCTACAATCCTCCTTTTTAATTATCTAATAAAATAAAGATTTTAACCTTCTGTTAATTCTTTCATAATTACACCAATAGCCATTGCTCCTGCATCAGGATGGTTTAAGCTACGGTCTCCAAGGTAAGAAGCTCTACCTTTTGCTGCAACAATTGTTTTTGTATACTCTGCACCTTCTTGAGCTGCCTTTGTTGCATCTGCAAAAGCTTCTTTAACGTCCTTGCCTTCTTCTCCAGCTTTTTGAAGTGCTTCTGTTGCTGGAATAAGTGCATCTAATAATGTTTTATCTCCTTGCTTAGCTCCGCCTCGTTTTTGGATACCTGCTACACCTGCATCAAACATTTCTGCAATATCTGATACTTCTAGGTTTTCTTTGCCCTTAACACTCCTACTTGCAGCCATAAATGCTGATCCCCAAATTGGACCTGAAGCTCCACCGCAATGCTCCATGATAATCATAGCGCATCCTCTTATAAATGAAGAGATACTATCTGTATCAATATCATCTATTTCTTTTAATACTTCTCTAAACCCTTTTGCAATTGATGCACCAAAGTCCCCATCTCCTGCTACTGAATCTAAGTCACAGAAATAAACTTCATTTTCTATTATAATTTCGCTTAATCTTCTAACTGTTTCTTTTACTTCTAAAACTCCTACTGCCATATTGCTTCCACCTTCCTTATTGTTTAAAACCTGGCGTATTTGCAGATGCATCTAAGTATTTCTTAAGTTCATCATCTAACTCAAGCACTGTTATAGACGCTCCTGCCATATCTAATGCAGTCATATAATTTCCTACATAAGTTTTATAAACATCAATATCTCTTTCATTTAGTTGCTTTGTTATACTATTGTTTAGTAGGTATAGTTCCATTAATGGTGTTGCACCTAAGCCATTAACAATAATTGCACAATCTTTATCTGCCCCTAAGTCTAATTCTGCAAGAACTTTATCTAGCATTTGTTTTGCTAATTCATCTGAATTTGTTATTTTTTGACGCTCGATACCAGGTTCCCCGTGTATTCCAACACCGAATTCAATTTCATCATCTTCCAGTGTAAATGTAGGTGTTCCTTTTGATGGTACTGTACAGGAATCTAAAGCAAATCCTATACTTTTTGTGTTATCAATAGTTTTTTGAGCAATACGTTTAACTTCAGCAAGATCTGCGCCAGCTTCTGCTGCTGCACCCGCAATTTTGTGCACGAATACTGTTCCTGCTACGCCTCTTCTACCTACTGTAAATAAACTATCTTCAACAGCCACATCATCGTTTACATAAACACATTCAACGTTTATATCGCTGTCTTCTGCCATTTCAGCAGCTGCATCAAAGTTCATGCAATCTCCCGAATAGTTTTTGATAATTAAAAGTATTCCCTTATCTGTTGCAACTTCTTCTAGTGCATTGTATACCTGTGGTGTAGATGGTGATGCAAATACATCCCCGCATACTGCTGCAGTAAGCATTCCTTCACCTACAAAGCCTGCATGAGCTGGTTCATGTCCACTTCCTCCACCTGATACAAGTGAAACTTTATTTTGATCTATATCTTTTCTTTTTACTATCTGATAACGTGGAATTAGTTCAAGTTCAGGATGAGCTTTCACAATTCCTTCACACATTTCAAGAACTATTGTTTCTAAATTGTTAATAATTTTCTTCATTATAGAGCTCCTCCAATCTTATCTGCCGCACGAATAGCTGCACATAAATCTTCTGGTGTTACTTCAAATGGCATATTCTTCATGTTATTATCTGGGTCACATGCTTCTACTGCCACTTGCATTAATCTTTCATCGCTTAGATCTTCAACACCTAAGTCTTTTAAGCATGTTGGTAAGTTAAATTCTTTACAGAATCCTATAACTTCCATAAGTTCTTCTTGTGGAGCATTTTCTAGAACTAATTGTACTATAGTACCAAATGCTACTTTTTCACCATGGAAAACGCTATGTGTTTCTTCAAGTACTGTAAGTCCGTCATGAATTGCGTGAGCTCCTGCTAATCCACTACTTTCAAATCCAAGCCCACTTAATAGGATTGCTGCTTCTATTACGTTTTCTAAGCTCTTTGTAACAACATTTGCTTCACATGCCGCTACAGCTTTTTTACCGTCTTCTAAGAGTGTATCATAGCAAGTTTTCGCCAAAGCAAGTGCCGCTTTTGTACTTTTACCTGCTGACATATTATTTGCATCTGATCTTTCACATGCTCTAGCTTCAAACCATGTAGCTAATGCATCTCCCATTCCTGATATTAGGAAACGAGTTGGTGCTTTTGCAATAACATCTGAATCTACTAGAACTAAGTCAGGGTTATTTGTAAAGAACATGTAATCTTCAAACTCTCCAGTTTCTGTATAGATTACTGATAATGCACTTGTTGGTGCGTCTGTTGATGCAATAGTAGGTACAACGATTACAGGATTATTTGTCTTGTAAGCTACTGCCTTTGCTGTATCAAGGGATTTTCCTCCACCTAATCCTACAACTATATCTACTTTTTCTTCCTCTACAACTTTAACTAATCTATCAAGTTCTTTATAAGAGCATTCTCCGCCAAATCCAACGTTAACAACATCTAAATCTTTTAGTGTATCGCCTAGAGCATCTTTTTGTCTTTCATAGTCATCTGGATGGGATACAATTAGTGGTTTTTTCCCGTAGTTAGCTATGTGTTCTCCTAAGTTGCCCATTTCTCCGCGACCTAAAATAAACTTTGATGGTGATATCATAATTCTTGCCATAGTATTACCTCCCATATAATTTGATGTTTTTATAGTTATTTTGTAACAAGTTCATAAAGTTTATTCCCTTGTTATTAGTTTATGTAACTATTATACAATATTATCTTTAAAATATCACTAGAATAAGTAATACTATACTATAACTTTTAAATGGTGTTTTTTTATGATTATATGATTTTTTTATGATTGTGTGAGTTTCTCCTAATATTTTTCCTATATTCTCTAGGAGTTATGCCCTCATATGTCTTGAATTGTTTAGTAAAATACGAATCATCATTAAAACCAAGATCTAGTGCAATTTGCTTAATTAACTTATCCGTTGTTCTTAGCATGGTCTTTGCTTGGTTCATTTTAAGTGTTGTCCTATATGAAGAAAAGTTTTCTCCTGTTTCCTCATAAAAGACTTTACTGAAATAACTGGGGCTTATATAACACATTTTGGCAGCTTCCCTTAAACTTAAATTTTGGTTAAGGTTTTCATTCATATAATCTATTACTGGATCTAATATAGATTTATCTGACGGATTAATTACATTTTCTGATTCGTAATCCCTTCTAATATTATAATTATTATCTATTTTTCCGGTATTAATATGCATTTCTAATTTCTCATTTAGCTTGTCATTTTCTTGCTTTAATGTATATTTTTTTATTGCCTCTGTTACTATATAGTTACTTATATCATTAATCATCATAACTTTTTCTTTAATAATTTCATAAGGCATTTTCGGTAATTCATTATAGTACCTTTGCAAATCTTCAAAGTCTTGCCCATCTTTTTTTGATTTAGTGCATATCCTCTCTAAGTACTCATATTCTTCGGAAGCTTCTTCATCTATTAATACTTGGCCCATCATAATTGCCCCAATATATTTATCTCCTATTACAATAGGCGCAGCAACATCTATAATATCCGAGTGGCATCTATACATATATATATCATTTAGACGCGCTGCTTCAATACCACCCCTAGCATCACATTTTTGACATTTTTTGTGAAGTTTAGGCACACTTCTAATTAATTCGCAATACCTACTCCTCCCACTATGTTCAGTAACCGGCTCTCCCTTATAATCTACGGTTACAATAGCAAGGCCTGTTACTCTTGCTAATTGGTCTTGTATTTCTTGCCATCGATCAATATTTAGGATTGTTCTTATATTTAGGAACTCATTGTACATATTAACCTCCCTTATATTTTAGTCAAAAACCTTCAAATGTATTTCCACACTTGAAGGTCCTCCTGATGTTTTTATTTATTTAACCTTATGTCTATATAATGTAATTTAATTATGTATATTTTAATCTTTTAAAGCCTAAAAGCCCTACATAAAAATGTAGGACTTTTAGTTTTATTTGTTTTTATATTCCATTACTTTTTTGTAGAAGAGTTCTGCTTGTTTTCTACATACAATAAGTTGATTTAATTCATCATCTAAATCTCCTGCTTTTGCACTTAAAACAACCTCGAAATCTGCTGGTAATTGCATAGGGGCCTTTGCAACATATTTTGCAATTAAATCCCAGTCTAGTATTCCTTTATCAAGGCTACCATCTACATTAGGAATCCAGTGAGCATCATGCTTGAGAACTGCTAGATCTGCTGCATCTCCATCTTCTTGGAATAATAATTCATCTGATATTGATTCATTATCTTGAAGGTGTGTTGCATACATTCTTTCATGATACTTTTTGAGGAAGTGATAATGATCTTCGCGGCACATTAAAGCTCCATGCCCTGAGTCATAGCCAAATCCTAGGAAATCATCATCATATCTATCGAATAACAGATCAAACTGCTCATCCTGATATTCTTGAGGAGTACAAATCATGTTTTCAAGTGCAATTCTAACACCTGCCGCCTTTGCATACTCTTCAATCTCATCAAAGGATTTCATAACCTGCCTATAGTAGGCTGTTTTTTCTTCTGGTTTCTCTTCAAATAGCACATATGGTAACTGCATATGGAGTACCATTACAGATGCACCTATATGGGTACATAAATCTATTCTATTTTTCAGAAGATCCACACCAGCTAAACGTAAATATTCATTTTTGGAAGTGTAGTCTTTTCTAATATCTTCTAGGCGATAACGATTGCGGAATATTGGTTTGCCATCAATAGTTGTAAATCTCTTACCACCTTCTGTTGCATGGATACTATGAGCATGAATATTATAGTGGCGTAAAACGTCCCTAGCCTGGAACATTTCACTTCTACTATACATGTATTCACCTTCCCAGTTTTGCATCCACTGGGTGTGAGTAAAACCTGCTTTTGCTAAAAAACTAATTTGCCTTTCTATTTCATTCCAGTTGTGTAAGTCATTACTATAATCTGTTTCACAGGAACTTAATAATTTCATATCAGACATTTCTACCTCCTTATAAAAGTTTTATTACCTTTTTATGCCATATTTGCTTCTTCTATAGCTTTGTTATTTAGTTTAACTAAAACAAATGCTGAAATAAATCCTATTACTGAAAGGATTGCCATTGCAATAAAGCAATTAATATATCCTTGTAATGGTGTTGCTGTCCCTACATACTTATCTACCATATTCCCAGATACTACGTATAAGAACATTTCTGGGGCATATGTAACTAGGGAAATGATTCCTGATGCTGTACCTGCAAGGTGTTTTGGAACTAAAACTTCATCAATTGTAGCAAAGTATAGTGCCTTGATACTATATAGACACAGACCGTATAATACGAAGTTAGCTACGATAATAGGTACTGCTCCTGGTCCTGCTGGGATTGCAACATAAGCTGTCGCAAATACTGCCATTCCAATAAATGCATACCCAATAAATTTAATCCTACTTCCAATTTTGTCTGAAATGATACCTGCAACAATAGCACCTACCATCATCATAAAGTATGTTCTAATAACACTTAGATTTGCTACTACAGTAGCACTAAGTCCGAATGCTTCTGATAAATAAGCTGTGATATATCCGTGGAAAATAAGAGCTGAGTAGTTACAAATTCCTAGAACTCCAGCAAGCCATACCCTTGGCATTTTTGCAACTGCTACAACGTCTTCCATATTAAATGGATTTTTCTTTTTCTCCCCATCTGTAACTATTTGACTTGGATCATCTTTTTCCATAAATATTGCAATTAATACAGCAATAACTAATAGTAAGATACTATAATATAAGATAGCATTTTTCATTCCACCAATTCCATCTGCTGCTAATCCAAATACAAAAACTGATCCAAAAGCTGCAATGGTTCCTATAAATCCACGTCCACCTTCTAATGCACCAAACAGTCTACCTTGCTCTTCAGGACCACCAAGACGGTTAATGGATTTAACCATAGCTGCCCAGAATGTAAATACTGTAGTTATAGCAAAGATTCCATGAATTACTACCAGCCATATAAAACTTGGCATTGTCCAGAACCAAAAACCTGCTAAAGCTGTACCAACACATGATACAATAATTAGGCTTTTAGAACTAAACTTATCTGCTAGTACCCCACCTGGGAAGTAACATATAAAGTTAACTATACCGTAAGCAGACATGATAATACCTAATTGTGTCATGGAAGCCCCTGTTGCTTGTTGTAAAGGTTCCATATAAGTTTCACGTAAGTATGGAAGCTTTGTAATTAATCCCCCCTGCAGTAGCTACCAAAATAAGAGTCATCCACTTTGTAAAATTATCACTTTTTTGTTTGTTGTTCGCCATTTTTTCATCCTCCATTTTCTTGTTTCTTACAATGGTTTAATATTCCTTCTCTTTAATATATATATTCTCAATCTTCTTGCTATCAGCTTCTTTAATATGTTGCGAGGCCTCCTTAAAGAAACTAATTACAATCAGAATGACAATCACGCCTATAGGAAGTGCTGCAATAATAGCTACCGATTGAAGACTATGCATAGAGCTTTCTGCACTAATTAGTCCTATTGGTAATATAATAAATAGCACTGCCCAAAATCCTCTTACCTTCTTATCTGGTTCCTTACCTTCCCCTAAATTCTTATAGGAATATATAGAAATAACCATGGTTAAGGTATCAAAGGTAGTAACATAAAATATAATCATTGTTGCTACTAATAACAAGATTGCACCCTTTGCCAGTGGCAAGGTATTAAATGCATCTAATATTATATGTGGAACTGTAGTTCCCTGTCCAAGTTGCCCAACTATATCTATGCTTCCACTTACCTGCTTTGAAACCCCAAATCCACCAAATACAATAAAGCTTGTAAATGTGCCAGCAAGTCCAGATAGATACCCCCCAACTATTACATTTCTTACTGTCCTTCCCTTACTTATAACACCTATAAAGAAGGGCGTTGCTGTACACCATACTAGCCAGTATGCCCAATAAAATATGGTCCAGTCCTGGGTAAAGCTTGTGCTTCTTGAGGGATCCATATTAGTTGCCAATGGCAAGAAATTATGCACCATATTCCCTAATGCTGTAATCCCATTTTCTACAATATAAACTGTATCTCCTGATAAAAACAAAACCCAAAATACTAAGAATAAAAACATATAAACACATGCTTTAGCGGCAAAGGCAATTCCTTTAAATCCTACTAAAACTGCCCATGTATAAATAATTGCAATAACTATTAAAATTATAATATTTATTGTTACAGATGGTTCTAGTGAAAATACATCACATATACCTTCTGTTAGGAATGGTGTTGCTACTGAAAAAGTTGTAGCAGTTCCTGCTAATAAAGCAAATATAGCAATTAAGTCCACTCCTTTACCTAACTTTCCATCTACCTTATTACCAAATAAAGGTCTTAAGCTTTCTGAAAACTTTTGCTTGCTTCTTCCTGATACATGTATCATAAATCCAAAAGCTATGGCTAAGATTAAGTAAAACCCCCATGGGATAGGTCCCCAATGAAAAAGTGCATATGTAGGACCCCACAATTCTAATTCCCCTATGCTGTTAAAGACTCCTCCTTCAGCATACATAAGCCACTCACTACATGAGTAATATAAAATATCTGCAGCCATTGTTGAGGTAAATATCATGGCCCCCCATTGAAAATTACTATATTCAGGTTTATCTGTATTACCTAACCTAATATCACCATACTTAGAAAAGGCTACAATAAGGGTAGTAAGAAATACACCCAACCCTAATAACATATAAAACCATCCTAGTTTTTCACCTAATATATTTCTTATATAATCAGTTATAACTACAGATTCCTTGGGAAATAAGAAGAATAATACACCAAGTGTAGTAACAGCCACAAAAGGTAAGATCAGAAGAATAACATCTATATTCTTCATCTTTTGATTATCTTTCTTCATATAATATACTCCTATCTATTTGCATATTGGCAAAATTCTTTGGCTATCTCATACTGTCTCATTTTATATTCCTCAAAATTATTCCCAGATATATTTTTAATCTCTGACCATAAAACCCAAAGAAATGCACTTGCCGCCATATAGGCATAAACCTTGCGTCTTTCCTCTTGATTACTATGTCCGTTGAAATAGATATTTATTATTCTATCGGTTTCTTCCTTATTAAGCTCTGAATAAATACAAAACATTGCTATATCTATAAGCGGATCACACATTGCTGCATATTCCCAATCAATTAAATATATATTCCCATTCTCTATAAGAAAGTTATCAGTTATTGGATCAATATGACATAAGCAATATCTTTTATCTCCATGTTCTATAATTCCACGCAAATTCATTATTTGCTTTCTAACTACTTGGTAATCTTCTATTCTATTAATTTCTTCTTTACATTTTGCTTCATATTCGTCTATCTTTTTATATATATTAAATTCATGATCTATCTTTAAGTCCATCTCATGAAATTGCCTGAGGTGTTTTATGCAAGCCTCTACCTCATCCCAATCTTTTATATTACATACATGTGAGTCTTCTAAAAATTTTGTTACCTTAATCCCATTCTTACCATTTATATATATAACTTCTTCTGTTATTTCCTTGCCTTTAAGTAGCTCATACACTTTTGCTTCTTGCTGCCTGTTCACCAAATGCTCGGTGCCTTTCCCAGGTATTCTAAGAAGGTACTTACCACTTTCTCTTTCAAACAAATACATATCGTTGGTCATTCCAGCTTCTGCTCTTTGTATATTGTGTGAACCTTCCAGGATACCTGCTATTTGTAAGGCTTCATTAATTAAATCCTTTTCTTCACTATTTAATTGTTTCTTTTTCTCCAACATAACATTCCCCTTTACAAGTTCAATTGCTTTCTCAAGCTAATATACATCAATTATACACAATACAAATTAAATTACAATGGTATTGCTTGTTTATTTTGTATAAATTATAATTGTACATTTATGACCTCCATATCTTTAATGGTAAAAATATTACTTTTGTAGTATATTTAATACATTTTTTAGGCACAATGTTATATTAATAACAATGTTTTCTTATTTTTTGTTGATATATCATACTTTTACATTGATTTCTCTGTCATGACATGGTAAAATAATGACATCATATAGGACTTATCCTTAAGGAGGAATTGTTATGTCATTTTTTAATTTAGATAAAATACTAGACCTAGATAAGTGGCAAGAGGTACAAGACTCCCTGGCAGATGTTACTGGACTAGCCATAATTACTATAGATTATAAAGGTAAGCCAATTACTAAACATAGTAATTGCACCACTTTCTGCGAAAAAATCCGCAGTAATCCAGATCTAGCCAAAATGTGCCAGAGATGCGATTCCAGGGCAGGTCTTGAAGCTGTAAGGTATAATAAACCTTATATTTATCTTTGCCACTATAATGTTGTTGATATTGCCATACCTATTACTAATAATGATAAATACATAGGCGCTATCATGGCTGGCCAGGTAAGGCTATCTCTTGCCAAAACTATTCCTGACCTTGAACAAATTTTTTATTCTCCTACTAGCCTTAAGGCTCTGCAAGAATCAAAGGAACTAAAACATTTATACAAAAACATACCTGCCTTAGATTATGATGCCATACTTAAAACATCAGATATGCTTTTTAAGCTATGCAACTATATAGTTGATGAATCCACAAGCAAAAATGCCCTCATTAAACAATATCAGGCTAATATACCACTTGAAAAAGTTTCTACAGTTAACACGGCACCTTCACTAGAGGAATTGCCACCTTCTTTACATACCTCAAATGCGCCATTTGATCCACCAAAAAATAATAAACTTTTACCTGCACTTGAATATATCTTTAATAACCCTCACTTAATGGTTTCCCTTGAAAAAGCTGCCCAGCTATGCCATATAAGTCCTGGTTACTTTAGTAGGTCCTTTTCCAAGGAATTTAATACTAATTACACGGCTTATACTAATAAACTTAAAATTAAATGGGCAAAAGAGCTACTTACTAATACTGATTTACCTGTAACTCAAATTAGTGATGAATTAGGATTTAACGATCCTGGATACTTTATTAAAATATTTAAAAAGCACGAATACTTAACCCCCGGTCTATATCGCAAATATATCTCAACACCTGATAGCACTTCTATTTAAAACTAGAAAAGTCAAGCTTAGTTAATAATAACTAAAGCTTGGCTTTTTAATCTTCCAAAATACTGCCTATCTAAAAACTTATTGTTTTTCCTTCCTTACCCGATTCATATATTGCACATATCATTTCCTGAGTCTTAAGTGCCTCTACTCCATTAATTTCAGGCTCTATTCCCTGATCTAAAGCATCATAAAACAGCCTAAGTTGCTTGATATGGCTAACTCCCCAGTACTGCTTTACATCCCCATATTCAAATATTTCATTAGGATTTTCATCAGCAATCAAGGTTCTACCATCATCAAATTCAATAATCCCCTTATCTGCTATCATTTTTATTATGCCTTTTTCGCAGTAAATTTCAAGTTCTACTGGCGCATCATAACCATAATAGTTAATTGCATGAAAAGCTGTAGAAACTCCATTTGTATAGTGTATAATTCCTTCTGCTGAATCTTCTACCTGGATAACTGCATGACCCCTATTAGCAATATGGGCATCTATATAATCTATCTCTTCATCTATGAACCACCTCATTAGGTCCATTGTGTGGATGGCCTGGTCAATAATTACGCCTCCGCCTTCCTTTTCCCATGTACCCTTCCAATCACTTTTACCGTAGTACTCATCTGATCGATTCCATGTAACTGATAACTTGCCAGTTATAACCTTCCCTAGCTCACCACTTTCCAGGGTATTTTTGATTAGCTGAGATCCTGGATTATACCTGTTTTGAAAAATAACCCCCAGGGTTTTTTCATTATCTTCTGCTGCTGCTACCATAGCCTTGGCATCATCTAAGTGAATAGACATAGGTTTCTCTGTCATAACATGTACCTTATTATTAAGGGCATATATAGCTACCTCTGCATGTAAATAATGGGGCAGGCAAATATGCAAAACATCTAAATTTTCCTTATCTATCATTTCCTTGTAATCCAAATAATAATTACAATTGAATTCCTCGGCGGAGCCCTTGGCCCTATCTTCCTTATTATCACAAACAGCTACTAGCTCACATCTATCATCATGTATAACAGGTAGGGCATGCATAGGAAATATATTTCCACATCCAACAATTCCCACACGATACTTTTTCATACAATCATCCTTTCTAAACCCAGCTTATGCCCACCACATTTCTCCTTGAGTATCAAAGATAATGGCATCTTTAAGGGTATCTATTGCTTTTTCCAAACCTTCTTCTCTTGTCATTAAACTATCCTCATGCTCTATACTTAAGGCTCCGTCATATCCACACACCCTAAGCTCGCTAACGATATCTCTCCACACACTAACATCATGTCCATATCCCACAGAACGGAAAATCCATGAACGACCTGCCTCATCACTATAATGCTTTGTATCCAACACTCCATTTATAGCCGTATTGTATTTATCAATCTTAGTATCCTTTGCATGGAAATGATAAATTGCACCCTTTAAGGAACGAATTGCTGCAACAGGATCAATACCTTGCCACCACAGGTGAGATGGGTCAAAGTTTGCACCCATTACATCTCCTACTGCATTTCTTAATTTAAGCATAGTATATGGGTTATATACACTAAATCCTGGGTGCATCTCTATGGCTATTTTATTAACTCCATGAGCTTTAGCAAACTTAGCAGCTTCCTTCCAGTAAGGAATTAATACATCATTCCACTGATATTCTAGCATTTCTGAATAGATATCTGGCCATGAACATGTAATCCAGTTTGGCTCTTTTGCCCCTTCATATCCTCCTGGACATCCTGAGAAAGTAACTACTGTATCTAAGCCTAGTTTTTCTGCTAGTAATACTGCATTTTCAAAATCCTTATGATCCTTGGCTGCTATTTCAGGATTTGGATGAACAGGGTTTCCATGAACACTTAAGGCACTGATTTCTATATTATATTTTTCAAATAGAGCTTTAAATTCTTCAAATTTCTTTTCATCATTAAGTAATACCTCTGGGTCACAGTGATCCTTACCTGGGTTACCCCCAGCACCTATTTCTGCTGTTTGTACACCTAGTGATGATAAATATTTCAATGTTTCCTCTAGAGATTGATTCCCGAACAATACCGCAAATACTCCTAATTTCATATCTATTCCTCCTATTTTTATATTATATGTTTTATTCCTCTATTGGTTTTCCATCCTTAAAAAATACTGGTTTCTTGGTTCTAGCTGATGTATATATTGCTTCTAATATTTCAGTAACTACCAGGGCCTCTTCAGGCTTAACAAGTGGCTCTGTATCATTAATAACAGACTCCATCCATAATCTAGCCTCAAGCTCATGAGCTTCCTCTTCATCTGGATCATAAAAGTCTACACCTGATGCATCGAATACAGGCTTTTTAGTATAAAATCTTCCTAGATCTTCTCCGTTAATCCTAAGTCCATCTTTCATATCTGCGCCTGCTATAGTTCCACAAAGAGTTGTCATTGCCTCCCCAGTCTCTAGTGTGTTAAGTGCCCAGCTAGATTCTAATATAATAGTAGCTCCATCCTCCATTGTAATAAAACCAAATGCTGAATCTTCTACAGTATATTCATCCTGGTCCCAAGGCCCCCAAGCATTAGCCTCACTAGTTCTACCTTCCCAGGCCTTGTAAACATTTCCCATAACACTTTTTACCTTGTAATTATTCATCTCCCATAGGGTTAGGTCAAGCGCATGAGTACCAATATCAATTAATGGTCCTCCCCCTTGCTCTTCCTCATTTAAAAACACACCCCAAGTTGGTACAGCCCTTCTCCTAATCGCATGTGCCTTAGCAAAGTAAATTTCTCCTAGATCCCCACGCTCACAGGCCCCTTTTAAATAAAGTGAATCTGTCCTAAATCTATTTTGATAGCCAACTGTTAGCTTCTTGCCCGTCTTCTTGGCAACTTCTAGCATTTTTCTTGCATCTTTAGCCGTCTTAGCCATTGGCTTTTCACACATAACATGCTTATCACTTTCTAATGCATCAATAGTAATAGATGCATGACTTAAGTTAGGTGTACATATATGGACTACCTCTATGCTTTCATCTTTCAAAAGCTCTTTGTAGTCTGTATATATACTAGCATCCTCTACTCCAAAATCTTTGGCCGCCTTTTCCGCCCTCTCCTTTACAATATCGCAAAAGGCTACCATTTCAACATAATCTAACTTAGCAAGTCCTGGCATATGCTTTCCATTAGCTATACCACCACAGCCTATAATTCCTACTCTTACAATCCTTTTTTCCATTTTATCACTCCTAAATTATTTTATACTTCCTTCTACCATTCCTTCTATAATCTGTTTTTGTGCAAATATAAATAAAATAATAATTGGTATCATGGCAAGAAATGCAGCTGTCAAAATCAGATCCCATTGCTTTACATAAGAACCTACAAAACTACTAACTGCTACTGGCAATGTCCTAATTTTCCCATTTAATCCTAACATCAAAGATGGTAATAGGTAATCATTCCAAATCCAAATCCCATTTAAAATAAGGATTGTCATATGAATTGGTTTTAGCAAAGGAAAAACAACTAGAAAGAAAGTTTTTTCTGGGCTACATCCATCAATCCATGCTGCTTCTTCAAGCTCATATGGAATACCTTTAATAAATCCATGTAAAATAAAAATTGATAATGAACCACCAAAGCCTAGGTATGCAAAAATAATCCCCTTATAACTACTTAACATATTAATACCAGTAAATTGTGATATTGTTCTAAATGTAGATATTAATGGCAACATTACTACTTGAAAAGGGATAACCATGGCTGCTACAAATAGCATAAAAATTACATTAGACCATTTAGTTTTATTCCTAACTAGCACCCATGCTGCCATACTTGCAAATAAGGCAATTAAGGCCAAACTTACCCCTGTTATAAATAAAGAGCTAAAAAAGGCTCTCCAATAGTTAAAGTTTGCATTGTTTATAACATTCTTCATGTTTATAAATAACTGGGACCACTTTTCTGGAGGTGTGATTGGGCTAATGACAATTTCTGCACTTTTCTTAGCAGAGTTAAAAATAACCAAAACAAAAGGTAATAGAATAATGATAGATATGATAATACCTATTATTTCTAATATATAATTACTAAATCGTCTTTTTTCACCCATTACATTTCAACCTCCTTCTTTTTACTAATATAAACTTGTGTTAATGATACTATTGCTAATAAAATAAAGAAAACCACTGCCTTTGTTTGTCCTAGAGCATATCTATTCTTTGCTATAGCAGTTTTGTAAATATTAAGTGCCATAAATTCTGTAGACATAATCGGCTTACCGCCTACGATTCTACTAGGAGCACCATTAGTAATAGCAAGGTTTAGATCAAACTGTTTAAAGGAGTTAACAAGGGTTAAGAATATACAAACTGTAAATGTATTAGCTATCATGGGTAACTTAATTTTCATAAGTGTTGTCCACTTATTTGCCCCATCTACTTCTGAAGCTTCTAGTATATCTCTTGGAACGCTTTGTAGGCCAGTAACATAAATCATCATAATATATCCAGCATATTGCCAAGCACTTACAATTAGTATGGCTAATAGAGCCAGGTTAGGATCTGTTAACATAGACATATAGCCTGGACCAATTTCTGTTAGTACCTTATTAAATATAAATTGCCAAACATATCCTAATACTATCCCTCCAATTAAGTTTGGTAGGAAAAAAGCTGCCCTGTAAAAATTTCTGCCTTTTACCTTAGATGTTGCAAGTAAAGCAAGTAAAAATGCTATAATATTCACAAAAATCATATTCAAGATAGTAAAAATTAATGTTATAAAAAATGAATACACATAGTCTTGCGACCTAAACATTTCTATATAATTATCAAACCCTATAAATTCCGTGTAACTAACTCCTGTCCAGTCGGTAAAAGAGTAAAATACACCTAGTGCAAATGGAATTAAGACTGTAACCAAAAAGGTAAGTACAAGTGGTAGTAAAAAAAGAAAGTTAACAATTTGGTTATGCCTTTCACTTGGTAGCATATATAAACCTAGCAAAATAAGGGCTAAACCTACAATCAAAAACCAACCTCTCATACTATGGTCACTACCCATAAAATTTAGGTAAAGTGTAACTACAGTAATAATAATTCCCAAGATAATTTCTGCAATAGAGAATACTTTTTTCTTGCTCAAGTCTCATCCCTCCCCTTCTTCTTATTCTAAATCTATGGTTAAATATAGGTGGCTAAAATAGCCACCTATATAAAATCCTAATTTGCTACATATTCTGCTAAGGCATTGCCCATCATTTCAATAAATTCATCTTTAGTTAGTTCGTCTTTTGCATATAATTCAAATACAACACCTAAGGAGTTCTGAGCTATACCTTCTGGCATCTTAACCCAGTCCCATGCATAAGTATCACCTGAATCTACATATGTTTTTATATTAGCTGCTAGCGGCGTAGATGGTTCAACATCAGATACTGTAAATGGTGAAATCATTCCCGCTTCTTTTATTAATGCTTCTTGTCCTTCATCTGAGAATACTAAGTCATTTAAGAAGTCTTTAGCTGCTTGTATATTTTGACTTTCATTGTATACAGCCCACCATGATGGGGAATCTACTAATACACCTTTTGTATCTTCTTCTAAAAATGCTAAAGGAGCAATACCTGTTGCAAATTCTACACCATAGTCTGGCAATGATGGATCAATCCAGTTACCTTGGGTTACAAATGCTGTTTTCCCCTGTGCCCATAAAGCTAGTTGATCATCATAAGTACCTGATACTAATACAGATGGGTCTGAGTATTCGAATAACATCTTTGTAAAGTCTGCAAACATACCTAATCTCTCTTCATCTACTTCCCCACCTCTTAGTAGGTCTATATAAGTATCATCATTCCTATCTAAGCCTAAAGATAAGTAATAGCCAAAGATATGATTACCTGTTGACCAGAACATTTCCCCTGCTTCCGCTGCAACTGAAGCTACTGCATCAATACCTAATTCATCTTTCATAGAATCGATTTTTTCGAATGCTTCCTTGTATGCAGCCGCATTAGTTAAGTCTGCTGGATCTACTCCAGCTGCTTCTAAGATATCTGCATTGTAAGTTATTCCATACCCTTCAAGTGCGTAAGGGAAACCAACTACCTGTCCATCCCCTCCTACAAAAGCAAATTCTGTTTCTGCTACCCAAGGTTCATCACTTAGGTCTTCCATATGTTCTTTCCATACTTCATATTCACCTTCGCCACCAAAAACAAAGATATCTGGCATATTTCCTGCTGCTAAGTAACCTTTAATAGCCCCACCAATATCTACTCCACCACCTAGTGATTCTATAATCACTTCCTGCCCTGTTCTTTCTTTGTATGATTCTGCAAATGCTTTAAGCTGCCTATCTATTTCTATCTTACCGTTAACAATACGAATAGCATCTCCTGTATTTTGCACCTCACCTGTTTCTTGTTCAGTTTCCTCTCCTGATCCTTGCTCTGTTTGTTGCTCTCCTTCTGGACTAGCATCAGGACTTGCTTTACAACCTGTTAATGATGTGATACCTACTGCACCAATAAGTAATGCTACTAATAATTTCTTCTTCATATTGCACCTCTTTTTTCATAATATTGTTTATTTTATTACCTTTTACGCGTAAGGTCTATCTGTAATCTTATAGTAGCATGTATTTTGTGCAAAATCAAGCATTTTTCACTTTTATTTTTATATTATAGAAGTTTTTACCCTTATTGTTGGTATATTATACTTTTTAACTCGTCATTTGTACTTTTCTTTTGTTTATATTAACTTTATATAAAAAAAAATTTGCCTTATATAAGGCAAATCATTCTGCTTGTAAAAGAGAGACTGTATCCCTTTCTATAATTTCAATTGGTAATGTAGTAACCTCACTATCTATTTTCCTATTCTCTATTAGTTTAAACAATTGTTTGACTGCTATTTCACCTTTTTTACTAATATCTTGTGCTACTGTAGTTAGGGCTGGCCTAGATAACTGGGAGTAAATATTATTATCAAAACCCACAATTGATAAATCTTTTGGAACCTTAATTCCCCTATCCCTTAAATCATTCATTATGGTAACAGCATAATAGTCTGATGCACAAAAAAGAGCTGTATAATTTTTGGAGTATTTATACATTTTTTCTAAGTCCTTTTCCAAAATTCCCTTAGCTGGTATTAGTCTAAAAAAATCCTCTTCTTGGAAGTTAACCTCATATTCTTCTAGGGCCTTCCGGTAACCCAAAAACCTTTCCTTATCTACACCTACGCAGTTATCTGCTACAAAAGCAATTTTCCTATGCCCTGACTCTAATAAATATTTAGTCATTTCGTATCCACCCCGCCTATCTTCTAAACGTACATGAATATCCCCCTTATTGGTTTTACCATAGTAACTATCTACAAATACAACTGGCTTATTGATAGATTTACTTATAGTATCACTACTTTCGTCTGGTGGTCCTAGCATAACTAGGCCATCTACATTCCATGTAGCTACATAGGTTAATACCTCTTCTATACTATCAGATATATATATCATTAAGAAATATCCTTTTTCACGCACACTTTTTTCTATGCTTCCTATTAATTCCCCAATATAAGCATCCTGTATTGGGTTTTCGTATTTATCTTTCCCTACCTTAAGCGCTATCCCTATAATTTTTGATTTGTTCTGTGCTAGGTTTCTTGCTGTCATATTAGGGACATAGTTATACTCATCAAGGACTTTTTGAATCTTTGTACTTGTTGCTTTAGACACTTGATTCGTTCTACCATGGATGACATTATTTACTGTTGTTGTGCTAACGCCTACTATATCAGCGATTTCTTTTATTGTAATCATCTTACCCCACCTTATCTTATTTTACTTATATTATACACGAAAACCTGAATTATAGTAGAAAAATAAAAAAGGTCCTGTGTTTTCAGGACCTTCTTTGTCTTAAAGATTGTTTGCTTCAATTGTTTTCTTATATGAATTTGTATGTGTGTAAAGTTCTTCTTTGTATGGATTTCTCTTGTATTTTTTGGCCGTATAAATCATATATGCTAATAAACCTACGTTAAACACAAAAGAAATTACACTAATTGTCATCCACATACTTGGTTTGTATGTTGGCTCCACCTGGAAATATGGACTTGCTTGGAAGTCGATAGATAAGGAGAACATTACATAAAGAGCTAATGTTTGAGCCCTATGCTGTAGCCACGCTCCTCTTTTAAATACATACTCTCCAATAAGTGCTGCTGTTAGTATACTAAATCCTGCATATAATGCTCTTGTTGAAATACAGTTATATACATATGCATAGTTCCATAGTGTATATCCAACTATATATGGCCATGTCATATCGGCCCAGATCATATCCTTAGAATCATCATTAGATGCCCTAATACCAATAAATCCTGTTAAGGTTATAATACATATAATCCCTGCGATAGCATTTAATATATTCCAGGTTCCCCCTAGAACCATAACCCCTCCTGCATCGCGTCCCATTACATCAACTGTAAAGTAAATTTCAAACTCCCTATACACTGCCTCTGCAATATTCAGTGATAATATTGCTAGTGGGTAGTATGCTGCAAATTTAGTTTTACCAGCATTAGTAAATCTAATTACCATAAATCCTAGTACACCAGCCAGTGCAGATACAACCTTAACCCAGGCAAACCAGGTTTTCCCTGTTGGTGAGCCTAGAACATCCACAAATACTAGCGCTGCTAGAAGAACGGGTAAAACGCAGTATGCAAATATGGATATTTTCTTTGATCTTCTTGTAACCTCATTTAATACTACCCAAAGTGCTATAAATAATATAAGAGCAACTATATTCCCAAATGTAAAACCTTCATAAAACAATCCCATTGTAACTCCCCCTTAGATTTAATTACTGTGCAATTATTTCCTTGATATTAAATTCTTGTCCCGAAATTAACTCATAAGATTCTCCCTGGCAATTTGGACAGATTTTCCTGTGATCTATAATATTATAGATTTCTTGACACTCTTGGCACTGGGCCATTGCATCTAGGACTATAATTTCTAGCTCAGTATCTTCATACTCTGTCCCATCTACTGCTGCTGGATAGCATTCTTCTATAAATCTCGGTATGGCCTGAGATAGCTGGCCAATTTCAAGAACAATTTTCTCTACTTTACTTATTCCATTACCCTTGGCAAACTGGTCTACTACTCTAATAACTTCGTATACAATTCCTAATTCATGCATATTATTACCTCGTTTTAGTGAATGGATTTATTTTGTTAGCAGTGATTTTTGCTTTTCTTACTACTGTATTTTTCATAACTGTTTTTGGTAATTTATCAATATCATAGCCTACTGCATCATGAACCCTTTCCAACTTAATAGCGTCAAATTTACAACGTAATGTACATGCACCACATCCAACGCACATGAATTCATCTCTCTTAACAGCTCCACAGCCTAGGCATCTTTCTGTTTCTTTCTTAACTTGTTCTTTAGTTAAGGTACCCCTTAAGTCTTTGAAAGTTTCTTTTGCCTTTTTACCATCTACATGAGCAGTTTTTTGCCTTGGAATGTTGTCAAATCCTTCAATGTCAGCTAAGTTTTCCTTATCAAATACCACATAGGAGTGCATATCTCTTCCGTATACTAGGGATTGTCCTTCATGAACAAAACGATGAATTGATACCGCACCTTCCTTACCTGCAGCAATTGCATCAATTGCAAATGTTGGGCCACTTGCAACGTCTCCCCCTGCAAATATATCATCCTTGCTTGTTTGTAGTGTAATAGGATCTACTTTGATAGTACCCATTTGTGTTAATTCAACATTTTCATTAGTAAATAATTCACCATAATCAAATGTTTGACCTACTGATAATAAAACATAGTCGCATTCTACGATTTTTGTATCTGCTTCATCAAATTTAGGATTAAATCTTCCGTTTGCATCTAGAGTGCTAATGCAACGTTTAAATTCAACTCCTGTTACCTTTCCACCTTCTGTAATAATACGCTTTGGACCCCAGGAATTATTAATATTAATATCTTCACTTAGGGCTTCTTCTACCTCTTCTTCATGGGCTGGCATATTTTCCCTTGATTCTAAGCAGTATAGGTCTGTTTGCGTAACATCTTTTAATCTTGTGGATGTTCTTGCAACGTCAATAGCTACGTTACCCCCGCCAATTACTATTGTCTTACCTTTTACATCTGTTTCATTGCCTAGGTTAACTGTTCTTAAAAAGTCTACCCCGCTAAGTACTTCCCCTGCTTCTTCCCCTTCAATTCCCAGTTTTCTTCCTGCTTGGGCACCTATAGCAACATAAAATGCATCAAAGCCTTTTTTTCTTAACTCTTCAATTGTAATATCCTTACCAATTTCTACGCCTGTTTCAAACTTAACTCCCATTTCCCTAAGGATATCTATTTCTGCCTCAATAACATCTTTTTCTAATCTATAAGAAGGAATTCCTAATGTTAACATTCCACCTAGTTTTTCTTCTTTTTCAAATACTGTTACATCATAGTTATCAATTGCTAAGTCATAAGCACAAGTTAAACCTGATGGACCTGCACCGATAATAGCAATCTTCTTATCACTATAGTCATGTCTTTTCTTTGGAATGTATCTAAGATCATGATTTAAATCCTGCTCTGCAATAAACTTTTTAATATCGTCTACTGCTACAGCCTCGTCTATATCTGCACGTGTACAGTCTTCCTCACAAAGTTTTGGACAGATACGTCCGCAAACAGCTGGAAGTGGATTATGCTTTTTAATTAATTCCAAGGCTTCTGTAAATCTTTCCTGTGAAGCTAATTTGATATAACCTTGAACTGGTATATGCGCTGGGCATCTTGTTATACAAGGTGATGTACCTGAATCCAGTGTATTTTTCCTATTAATTCTGTAGTCACTATTCCATTTGCTCTCGTCCCACTCAGTATTATTTGGAATAACTTTTGTAACAGTTTCGTCAATAGGTGTTTTAGAGCATAATTTTTGCCCAAGTCTTAAAGCGTTAGTCGGGCATACGTCCACACATTCACCACAAGCCACGCAGTTTTCTTCGTTAACTACTGCACGGTAATTTGACCTCATAATATCTGTGTTAATAAACTCGTTAGCTAGCCTTATAGCATAACAGCTACATCCGCAGCAGTTGCAAATAGCATGAGTTTTTCCTGGACCATCTAGGTTTGGTATGGAGTGCATTAATCCGTTATCTTCTGCATCTTTCATAATTTCTAATGCTTCATCTACTGTAATTTCTCTACCACGTCCTGTTTTTATATAGTACTCTGCTGCATCATCTAGCTGAATACACATTTCCTCTTTTAAGTGGCCACATCCTTCCCCCATAGCCTCTCTTGAAGTCCTACAGGAGCAATCTGATACTGATATTACTCTAGCTGCTTTTACATACCTTGAAACTTCCTCAAAGTCTACCTTCTTTGAATTACCATCTATAGCTCTTTCTATTGGGATAACCCTCATAGGTCCCCCTGCTATAGGCATAATTCCTGCTGCCATAGGTCCCTTTCTACTTCCAAAGTAATAAAAGGCATCCGCCACTATTGGATATTTTTTAACAATTTCCTTATTATTATTTATTGTTTCTAAATGTCCTGGTACAAAAATATCTTGCCAGTAGTAATCAACACCGTCTACTGTATTAATAAATGATACACCTGCCCAAGCAATATAATCTAAGGCCTCTTTAACCCTATCATATGGCTGCCCTGTAACCTTAGCTATATCTTCTGCTGTTTGCTTTTCACGGAACTTAAGCTTAAGAGCAATATTTGCCTGGTATTCATTAAGTAAAGGTTCTAGAACCCTATATTCTGGTCCAAAAGGAATCGCTCCCCTAGATGATCCCTCTTTAGTTCTACCTATATGGTTTGCTAAATCTAGAATTTCCTGCCTATATTCCCTATCCCCTACATCATCCCATGACATTGCAAAATCAATTTTTTTCGACATTCTTTATGCCTCCTTGTTTATTTCTTTCCTAATCCAGTTAATCCAGGCATCCATACCTTCGCCCGTTTTTGCTGAAATTGGGAAAATTAAAATATCTTCATTTAATTTTTTTACTCTTTCTTCTAAACGATCTAAATCAAAATCAAAGTGTTCAATAGCATCCATTTTACTAACAATGAGTACATCAACTTTTCCAAATATTTTTGGATATTTTAGAGGTTTATCATCGCCTTCAGGTACACTTAGGATAGCTACATTCTTCATAGCCCCTGTATCATAACCTGCTGGGCAAATTAGATTACCTATATTTTCAAGGAAGAGAAGGTCTAAGTCATCTATACCTAATTCATCAATCCCTTGCTTTGTCATAGTTGCATCTAAGTGGCACATTCCTCCTGTATGTAATTGAATAGCCTTTGCACCAGCTTCCTGAACAGTTCTAGCATCTACGTCAGAATCAATATCAGCTTCTAAAACACCAATTTTAACATCTTTCTTTAATGCCTTAATTGTACTTACTAAAGTTGTTGTTTTTCCACTACCTGGTGAAGACATAATGTTAATTAAGTAAACTCCTTTTTCCTTTAGCTCCTTACGAGTTTCCTCAGCTACTTTTGCATTATCTTCATAAATCCCTTTTTGAATTGTAAATACCTTTAATTCATCCATGTTTTGCCTCCTTAACTTCTTTTGTCTATATTATAACAAGGAAATTAATCCTTAACAATATATGACAAGAGGCGACAAGAAAATATAGACTACTTTATCATAGTGTTTACACCACTAAAAAGCCAAAAATCATAGTATATAAGGACTTAATCAAGGATTTATAAGCTTCCAGGTGTTAACACTTTGACAAAGTAAAATTCTTTTTTTATTGCCATTTTTCTTGCAATAAAAGACATTTCATTATAAACTATAGGTAATATAGGATAGATAAATAAGATTTTTAATAGGTGATGCTGATGAAAAAAGACATGAGATTCAAAATTATTTCAGAAGGTTTAACCAATGGTGTAAGTACCACATGTAGAAAATATAACATATCAAGAACTTTATATTATCGCTGGTTAAATAGATATAAATCTAATGGAATAGACGGTTTATCTGATATTCAAAAGGATTTCGTGCCTGCTAATAAAACTGATTCCCAAGTAGAGGATGCCCTCCTAGATCTAATAAAGGAATACCCTGATTATGGGCCCAGAGCATTAAAATATTTGTTTGATGAACTAGGCCATGATATTAGTGAATCTGCCATTTATAATATAATGAAAAGGAATAATTTAAACCGAAAGGAACTAAGAATAAAGTTTGCTAAAGGTGATACTAATAAAGTGGTATATACTATCCCACCCCTCACACAGCTAGCTAGTGGTGAATGCTGGGTGTTTTGGATTATAGACTATGGACCATATAAGGATATTGGAAATTTATACGAATACACCTTGTACGACTTAACAAGTAAAATTGCTTGCACAAGGCTTTATAACAAAATATCAATTAATAACTTTGAAGACCTGTTAACAGCTGTTGCAATACCTGTTGCACAGTCTCTTCACCTTAATATAAAATATCTTTCTTTCTTAGATGAATGTAAACTTATTAGTAAGTTAGGTAAGACCTTTAAAAGCAGTATTGAAAAGATTGTCCTAAAGAGTGGCGTAGACTTTAAAGTACATACATTAACTGCTGAAAATAATGATTTAGAAACAATTCATACCTTTAAAAAGGATTACACAGAAGGCTGTTTATCCTTTTTAATGCCATTTATTCAGGAAGAAATATTATTTAATGATTTAAAAACAGAATGCCAAAGGTATGTTAAGAATTATAATCTAGATATTAAATCAGATTATCATAATGGGTTATATTCTCCTGTTGATTATCATAACCAATTAACAGATACAAAACTCATCTTACCTATGTGGGCATATATTGGACGTAAATACTAAGGAGGATATATGTAATATGAAAGTTGCGGTAATCGGGGGTGGATTTAGTGGCATGCTTGCTGCTTATCTGCTTGAAAAAAAGGGTATAGATGTTACTGTATATGAAAAGCAGGAATATATTGGCGGGCACTGCAAAACCATTGTTAGTAAAAATGTATATACTGAACTTGGAACTGTCTTTTCCCTTTCCAGGCAAATTAAGGAGCTCTTAATTGATCTGCAAGTTGACTATACTGAAAGATTTGTATACAGAAATTTTGTTAATGAAGAATATCAGCTTGTCGAGCATATGCTAAGGGAGGATGTCGTCCTTTTAATTGATGAATTATCCACACTGCAAAATATACTCCAGCAATTTGAACCTTATATATCTGAAACAAATTATGGTTATATACCAGAAGATATGCTTATGCCTTTTAGCCAGTTTCTCAAAAAATATAATTTAAGGTTTGTTTCCCAGGTAATTGTCCCTCACCTATCTTCTTTTGGTTTCGGGTCCATAGATGATCTTCAAGCCTACTATGTTTTTAAAACTTTTAATCTAGATACTATAAACTCTTTTTTAAAGGGTGAGAGGCTACTTTTTATTGATAAGGGAATGTCCGAACTTATCAATAAGCTAAGTCAGCGCATAACAGATATACGTTATTCTTTGGAGGTAACAAATGTGGAAGTGGCTGGAGACAAGGTAAAAATTGAAACACCATATGCTTCAGACTATTTTGATAAGGTACTAATAACCACTAAACTGCCTAGGGGGGTTATTAAGGATAAATTATATAATGATCTAATGGCAAAAATCGATACTAACCCTTTTGTAACCTGTGTTTATGAGGTAACAAATAAGGATTTAGCATCGACTTATTACAAGGCTCACCTTGGTAAAGCAGAGAAGATTCAGTTTTTCTTCGCATCTAGGCAACATAATAGAACAATTATAACAGCTTATGTATATGGCCATATTGAAAAAGATATGATTGCCCAGGTCACAAATGATATAGAAATGCTAGGCATTAACATTAAACAACTAGTAACTGTTAAGCAGTGGTATATATTTCCCCACCTAAAACCCCACAATCTAACTTCAAATTTCTATGTGGATATAGCTAAGAGGCAAAGGGAAAGTAATATATGTTTAATTGGTTCACTAGTTTCTAAACCATCCCTTGATAACCTATATCTATCTGTTAAAAACTCTATAGATGAGATTTTCCCTACAGATTAACTTCTAATAATAGGGGAGTATGATCCTGCCTTGGCCCTGAATCGACCATTTCAGACCTTATAATATTATCCGCAATTCTGTCACTTACTAACCAGTAGTCAATTCTCCAACCTGAGTTATTGATTTTACTTGTTCTAGCACGCTGGGCCCACCAGCTATACACACCTGTTACATCTCCATGAATATGGCGGAATGTATCTGTGAATCCCTTATCTAAAAGATTTGTAAAGCCCTGGCGTTCCTCATCTGTAAATCCAGCTGACTGGCGGTTATTATTAGGATGGGCAAGGTCTATCTCCTTATGGGCTACATTATAATCTCCTGCTGCAATAACGTATTTATCTTCATCAAGACTGGACAGATAATCTGCATACTTCCTATCCCATACCTGCCTATCCTCTAGCCGGCTTAGTCCATCTCCTGCATTAGGTGTGTATACTTGTGTTAAATAAAAATCATCAAATTCAAGTGTTATAATCCTTCCCTCAAGATCCATTGTACCTGGCGCACCAATTTCAGGGAAAGTCACAAGCGGTTTTAAATTCTTCTTATATAAAAACATTGTACCTGCGTATCCCTTACGAGCAGGTTCTTCTGAGCTTCTCCATACAATATCATAATCTGGAAATCTATCATCTAAAATTTCTAGATGTTTCTTAGTTGGTCCCTTAGCTGATAGCTTTGTTTCTTGTAAACCAATAATATCTGGGTCAATCTCTATAATTGTATCTAGCACCTTCCTAGATAATACAGCCCTAGCTGAATCAGCTGTTAGAGCTGCATTTAACGAATCAATATTCCATGAAATAAATTTCATATCTTCCTCCTTGCTATCTATTTGCCATCCAATTAACGTGAATTTTTTATCCTCACTCTTTTCTTCATGGAGCTTACTAAAAATCCTCCTTGAAAACGTCTAGGCTCATATGAAACAATAAATGCCTTAGGTTCATAAACTTCTATAAGCTTTAGTAACTCTTCTTCTCTATTTCGTTTAGTTAGGATATCCAGGCGGTATCTCTTGCTATCCCTACCTTCTCCTTCATAAACAGTTACCCCAAAGCCCTCATCTCTTAAGGTGTTTATTAATTCCGTATTCTTCTGAACCAAATTAACAACAAAACTATTGTAACCTATAGCTAGTTTGTTTTCGATAGCCCCTCCAATTAAAATCCCTATACCATAACCTATTGCATATACGACTAAAGCTACTGGCCCTTTATCCCCACTAAATACTATGGATAAACCAAATACATAGATTAGGGACTCAGCAAACCCTAGCACAGATGCTATAGGAGTCATATTCTTAACTAGAAATATGGTCCTCATAGTTGATAAGGGTACATAAACTAATTGTAATGCTAAAATTAATATAATGTCTCTCACTTAATTATCCCTCCACTTTGTTTTAATGCTACACAGTCTTAGTATAACATTGATTGCAAATGAAAAAAAGTATAGTATAATTCTCTATCTTGCTATTCTAGTAATAAAATGTGGTAAGAAACTTATTAAACTTAATACTACTGTGATAACTATTACTACCAATAAGGCCTCCATAGCTAAATTATCTATAATAAGGCCTCCTAGAAATGCTGAGATTATATGTGCTATACTACCTGAACTTACAGTTATAACAGATAAGCCTATTGTATACGATTTGAAAGGCAATATCCTCTTAACATAGGCAACTATTATAGATAAATACATTGCATAAGTCATGGAAGTAAGCACCCTGCCAAGTGCGAACTGCCTAATTGTACTAGCACTGCTACTATAATATCCTCCAACTGCAAAGGTAATTATAGCAAGCAAATATAGATATTTAGGATGTATATCTTCCTCTAAGTAAGATATTAAAATAAAAACGACAAGCTCCATTACACCACACAGAAAAACTATAATTCCAAGACTTTCACTTCCACCACCTAGTTCTTCAATTAGTATACCAGAATATATGCTAATTATTTTAACTCCAATATTTAAAAAAATAACACTTATTAATAAAGATCTGTATAATCTATTGTTCAGTAAGTCTTTTAAGTTTGTTCCCATGCTAGGTCTTTTCTCAACATCTTCTTTTAACTCTATTGGTGGCAACATAGTAGATGCAATTGCAGCAATTATTAGGAGTGCCCCGTGAGAAATGAACATAGCACCATATCCAAACCATGCTACCATATATCCTATTAGTAAGGCCCCTAAACCTTCACCTAAAGAGCCTATGCCACGACTTAATCCGTAACTTATTTTTTCATCCTCTTTTTGACAAATCAATGTAAATGCATCAATTGGTGCAACGAATTGCCTAACAAACACTGATTGTATAACAACAGCAATCATTCCTATTATACTATAACTAATTGTTAGAGGAACTAGTATACTTGTAAAGGCTGCCATTAATAAGCCTACAACCAAAAATCTTTTTGAACCAATTTTCCTATCTATAATATGTGCCACTGCTGGACCAACTATTAACATAACTATAGCAGTTATCATCTGACTTAACCCACAGTAAAAAGCCGAATATCCGTAAGATCTCATGTAGATTATTATAAAACTAAAATAAATAGAAAAAGAGGCTAAGTAACAAAACTGTACTACACTTAATATAGCATTGTTTTTAGATCTAATATTTTTCATAAATACCCCCGTTTAATAAAATCCTGGATAAATAAGTTCTTGTGCTAAAAAATGTAATCCTTCTAGATAGTGTCTTTCATATTTAGCCGAAATGATTATTTTAGGAACCTCTTTCCTAGGCAAATAATCATAGCAAGCTTCCTCTATTTCCTTTGGGCTGGGAAATAACTTGTTTTCATAAAGTACCATCCTTGAAGGATTAATTATAACAGCAACTACTGTCACTAGCCTTGCTAAGTAATCCAGTACATTATCTTTTGTTAGGCCTTTTAAAGCCATATCTTGCAAATTATTTTCATTGTACATAGGTAAAAAACCCACTTCACCTGCAAATTCTCTATCCCCTCTTACAACTTTGCCATTCACAATTATGCCACATCCAGGCCCATTATGTCCTAGATAAATAGTAGCAAACTGACTATCTTCTTGCCTTTCTTCCTTATAGCAGCCAAGCGTTACGGCCTTCATGTCATTTTCTACAATAACATGCCTTTTATATTTTCCCTCTATATAATTTTTAAGTTCAAATCCCTGCAAGTCATTATAGCAATCAATATAGGTAATAATCCCATCTTTAACACTGCCAGGCACACCAATAGCAATAGCCTTAATTTGACTATACTTCTTTAAAAGAGATTCTATTAATTCATCCAGGTCTTCTATAGAAAAATCACAACCCCCATCCTTGATACCTTTTATAACAACCTCCCCGAATACATTTTTAATATTATAAATTATTTTTTCCTTGCTTATAAACATACTTAGAGTATAGGCATAATCTGAATTTAGTTTATAAGCCCTAGCCCTTCTTCCCCCTGTTGAGCTTTGTAAACCTAGATCTATAACCTCCCCCTCTATAACCAGCTCTTCTATGATTTTATTTACAGTTGGAAAACTCAACTCAGTAAGCTCTACTAGTTGGGTTTTGCTTAAAATTATATTGTCCAACATATGTTTTCTAATCAAATTCGTATTAATCTGTTTTATTATCCTTGAGTCTTCTATAAGCAACTTATTAAACCCCCTTTATTAAGTTGCTTTCATCGTATATCATAAGTATGAGTAAGTCAATATGTAGATTAAACTTTTCCAATTATAAAATATAGTAAAGTAAATTCAAAATATAAATATCTATTATATGTAGAAATGTAAAATTAAATACAACTAGGACACAAGAAGGGTTTTGAATACATAATGCATTCAAAACCCTTTTGTTAAAGCTTATTTTGTCTTTCTTCTATTTTGTTTATCTGATCTAGTACTATTATCAGTTTCCTTATCAGCATGCTCTTTTGATTCATTCTTAATAATAACCTTTTGTAAATAAACTAAACAATTAGCTCCGTTCATAACATCCACCCCTTACTAATTGCTCCTTGTACTTTATTGCCTTTTGTTACAATATTTTGTACTATCTTAATTATACACAATTATTATAAAAAGTTCAAGTCCTACACACAATTAGTAATTAAGACCTAGCTTAATAACCCTTTTAGCTGCCCCTCTATATATGTTAGCAGCTTTTTGATTATTATTGTATGATTTAGGACTTGTTCTTCCCGTTACTAGGGCACCTATATTGTTCCTATTTACATAATAAAATCCTGTTATTATAGTAGAATGTCTCCATACCTGACCATTGTGAAATTGCAAAATATCTCCTATCTCATAAGGTTTTTCTTCATTTTTATTAAAAACATCATAAGGAATCCCCCTGCCCGAGGGACCCTTAATATCATTGTTAATTAAAAAGTCATATAAGTTAATAACTCCAGACCAGGAGTAACTTCTATTGCTTAAGTCCCAGTAGTACCAGCCTGTTGCTGGATTACCAGTATCATATACAGTAGCCCCACCTGCTAGCAAAGCATGGGAAACAAAATTAGTACAATCATAGTTGCCGGGAATTTGAGAAAAATCATAGTAGGGTACTATACCATTACCACTTTCTGGCTTTCTTTTATTAAAGTTATTTCTTGCATAGCTTACTATTGATGTTCTATCTAGCTCTGTAGATCTTGGCTCCATAGTTACCTCCATAATATATGATTATCCTGTTTAAATCCAAAAGTTTACCAGATATTATATATTATGCAATAGTTATGATACAGTTACTCCGCCTTAATATCCTCTATGCCCATAGGTTTATAGTAATAATAACCCTGGACTTGGTAGCAACCCTCCTCTTTAAGGAATTCTAATTGTTCTTTTGTCTCCACTCCCTCAGCTAGTACATGGATTCCCAAGCCTTTAGATAAAGAAATGATAGACCTTACAATAGCTTTATCTTTGCCATCACTATTAGTAATCCCATGGATAAACTCCATATCAATCTTTATAAGATCTATAGGGAATTTACGTATCCTATTTAGGGATGAATACTCCTTCCCATAATCATCAATTGCTATAGAAAATCCTATGTCCTTTAATATATCCAATATTTCTCTAATTTTACTCTCATCAACATAAACTAGGCTTTCTGTAATTTCTATTTCGATATTTTTAGCCTCTACTTTTGTTTCCTCTAATATACTTATAAGATTTTTTATATTATTTTTATTTATTAATTGTTCTAATGAGAAATTAATAGCTAGTTTTATATTGTTTTTATATATATTTGTTAATTCCTTGTAATCTTTACAAGCATTTTTAAAAACCCACAAGCCTATTGAATTCATAAGTCCTGCCTTTGTTGCTAATGGAATAAATTCGCCCGGGGATACAAGGCCATATTTACTATTGTCCCACCTTAACAAAGCTTCCACTCCAATTATTTCACCTGTTGTTAGGTTTACTTGTGGTTGGTAGTGCAAATAAAACTCATCCTCTTCTATCGCACTATGTAAATAATTAATTAATTCAGTTTTTCTATAGGTATCTGTCTTCATTTTTGGATTAAAAAATACATATTGATTCTTCCCATTCTTTTTAGCTTCATACATAGATATATCGGCATTTTTAATTATATCTGTTTTACATTCACCGTCTATTGGGTACATGGCAATACCGACACTACCAGATATATAAAAATCTAGGCCATCTATTTTTAATGGCTTTTTAAACTCATTTAATATTGTTAGCACATCTTTTTCTATATCTGATATATTTTCAAGGTTTCTGCGTAAAATAATAAATTCATCCCCGCCAAATCTTGCAACCGTGTAATTATCATCCAAGCTTGATATTAAACGGTTAGATATAGTAATAAGTACATCATCTCCCGCCGAATGACCTAAGGTATCATTAATTCTCTTAAAAGAATCTAAGTCTGCAAATATAACGCCTAGCTTAGTGTTGTGTAATTTAGCATCATTTATAGCCCTATCAAGCTCTTTTATAAAGGCATATCTATTAGGTAGACCTGTCAAACTGTCTATATGCGCCTGTTTATATAAGTTTTCCTGTGATTTTTCTAGCTCACTTTTTTGATTATTAATATGCTCTGCATAATCAGATACTTGTTTTTTATATTGACTAATCAGGCTTATAATTATTAAAGTGGATATGTTGCTTATAACCCCTGGCATGGCATCCGTTGATCCTGATTTTCTCATATATAAAATTGTTGTTAAAATATTAATGATATTTAGTAATACTGCATTAAAGTAGCCTTCTTTACCTAAACTAAAAACTATGTAAATGGACAGTAACATTTGCAACTGGGTAATAATTCCCCTTATTGAATAAGTATCTAATATAAGGTAAGCATATGCTTTCCCTTCTCTTATAGTGTTAGAATATCCCCTAAGTATATGTATTAATCCCAAATATAATATTATAAATATAATTAACGTAATCTTGCTTTTTTTCCTAGTAGGTTCTTTATTAATTTTTTTGATTGAAATTGTAAACACCTCCTCAAAATAATTATACATCCATTATAACATTTCCTTACTAGAATTTTAATATAATTATTTTTGGATATTATAGTAGTTTCTAATAGAAAACAAGATATTTATAAAACAAATAAGTTATAGTATAATTACTACGAGTAATATAAGATATATAGAACTATAATGATTAGTAACAATGGAGGAATTAATATGAGTGTAATTGACTTAATACCATCACTTTATCATATGTGTATTAAAGACAGAGAAGGAAAAGAGCAAATATTTATGGAAGGTGATATTACCCCCGGCTCTACTAAACAACGATTAGATTTATTTGAGGATGAAGGTGCTTTTTATAATTGGGTAAAAAAAGAACGGGAGATCCTAGCCCTCGGTGAGTTTTGGGGAAGCCATGAAATCTACGGAAGGCTGTATCCCAAAAAAATATTTATAACGGAACTTTCAGACCTAATGGAAAAAAATGAAGATATAGATAGCATTACAGTTATAGACAAAAACGGATTTAGGCGGCTATATTTTAGAAATGACTTTGAGTATGGTTATGATACCTTTCCTGCAAGTAATCAGGTGTTACATCCAAGGGAACCTATCTACATAATTAATAGGCAAAGGAAGTTAGATGGGCAAATAATTTTACAAAAAGAGTCTTACTTTGTTACCTATCCTGTAATAGCTACGCCACTTTTTTCAGCAGGAATCATAGAGTGGGCAGATGATCTTATAAGTAGAAAACTTAATCAAGGCTACTACATAGAACAAACTACCCTTTATGATGTATACATGAGAGCAGAATTAGAATCAAAAGATCCAGGCTTCTTTATTCTTTCATGTGAAGAGGCACCACATTATATACTACGAAAATCTGATTTGAAAAGAATAATTGATGGACCACTAGATTACAAATAATAGTTTTGGTCTAATGGTAAATTCAAGCTCCATTGCTTCACTTGTTGGTATCGTATACTCTTATATGTGCATGTATTCATCTATAGTATATAACATGCCCATTTCCCCCTCAACATTGCTAACTATTAACTAGTTTATATTTTTTAAAAGTGCTATAATAAAATAAATACATTACTAGGGGGTATATATGACTAACCATACAATTATCCAAGAAATAGAGGCTTCAGGCCGGCTACCTCAAATACCTGAACACTTTGGCACCATTTTTAAAATGTTGTTTGATCCATATAAACATGATCTATCTGAGTACGAAGAACAGTTTTCTAACTTCCCTCAACTTGAAGAAAACCTTCTAAAGGTTTTAAATGAAGTTTTAAATCCCAAAAATAAAATAAGGACAGCCAAAGATGCTCTTAATTATTTGGGAGTTAAAAACACCAAAATCATAAGTATTTCCTACATAACAAAATTATTATTAGCCCAAAAAAAGCCAGGTACCCATCTTTTTGATAGTGATAAGTACTGGAAACATTGTGTTGGAACAGCAATTTCCGCTTATTTAATTGCAGAAGAAACCAAACTAGCCGCTGATGATAGGATGTTTATTCACGGACTAATACATGATATAGGTGTAACCGTCTTGGAAATATGCCTACCGGATCTTTTAGAAAAAATCCAAGAACTTGTCCTTAAAGGAGTACATCAGATTGCAGCAGAAAAATTAGTTTTAGGTGGCTTGACCCATGGAATGATTGGGATGTGGCTCTGTGAAAAATGGGAACTACCAGGCGAAATACAGACGGTAGTTGGGTACCACCATAGGCCACTACTAACTCAGGAATATATTATAGAAACAAAGATTATGCATTTAGCTGATTCTATTAGTACTAGCTATTATGAAAGTCTAATAGGCTGTGACTCTACCTTTGTATACGCAGAAATGATCATGGAAGATTTAGATGTGGATAAAAAGTTTGTGGATGAATTATTAGATAAACTTCCTAAGGAAGTTCAAAGGCTTAACCGTATTTTAGTCATTTAACTTTGAAGTTTGAAACTAATAGTAGTATTATCATACCTTAAATCTATTAGTTTCACTCCAAATTATGCTCAAATAAACTGTATAGTTCATACTTTCCAGCGTTATAATTAAGCTCACTAAACTGTTTATTAAATACAGGCTTCATAAAATTTAACAAGTCTACAACTACATATTTATCATTAATTTTAACTATATTACAGATATGAACTTGATTACTAAGCAATACTTGTAGACCTGTAGATTCTATTCCTACTTCATTGAGTAAGAGGTTGTATGCAGATGTAAATCCACCACAAGATGCTTTTTCTTCTACAAGGGCCCCATAGGCTTTCATGGATAAAAATTCCTTTTTATCCGTCTCTTTGGCATTCCTCTTACTATGCTTTTTTATAAACTCTGTATCTATTTCTGTTATTGCTTGCAATTGATTTTTCAAGTATTTCTCTGCACTAATAATATTTTCTCCAATTATAACCTTTTGCGTAATTTCTTTTACCTTTTCATCTAATTGACTAATAGCTTCTTCTATTTCTTCTTTTGAATCCCAAATATATTCTATCTTTATTTTATTAGTCTTCTCAGACTTTTTACACATATCTATTAAATCATTATCATAAGGGTTTATAGCCCCTCCTAGTTTTATTTCCTCAATCTCATATATATAGAACAAATCTGGCCTATCTATATTAATTGCTTCAGTAAGCCTGATTAATTCATAATCAGAAATGCCTTCTTCTAGGATTATATCTTCTGTGCTTATTTGCTCCGCTCTTTCAATTATTTTTTCATAAGCTTTAAGTTCTCTCTCTGTTAATTGATCCTCATAATAAGTCATTTCTATTTTTTTATTTGTTACAGTTTCCTTTGTTGTAAGCTGATTACCTGAATTGCCACAAGCTGTTAAGCAAATGCTAATAAATAATATAATATATATCTTTTTCCCCATATAACCACCCCTACTAAATATGAACCAATCAAACACTCCCTGTTTTTTAACTATTTAGTCTATTGTACCACATAAAACATGAAAAAGGTTAAAATTATATCTCACTATTATACTTTCTTACTTTTTACTATTCTTAGGATTTATTTTTTTATTGTAAAGCCCATAAAAACTATATATAATCTGGAAATGCTCAATCTGTAGTGCTCTCTTCCACAAGTAGTACTACCGTCTCAACATG
>JAAYSX010000105.1 GCA_012518255.1 Candidatus Epulonipiscium sp.
TATCCTTACGTGTTTCCGGATTATTTAGTTTGCGAATCAATTCATTGGTTAAATCTTCAACTTCTGGGTATTCACTGGAAAATAAGGTTTCTATATTCTTATAAAAAATTATCCCTTCCCTGGCACTAGCTGAATGATAGCGGAGGGCTTGGCTGGATTCATTCCAACCATTAGGTAGATCATAGATACCGTTTTTGGACTTACTAACACCACATATCCATTCATTGCCAGAATCAAGTATTTGTTCTAATATGACTATAAAGGAATCGAATTCAGATTTAGATTTATAAGGTATAATAGCAAAGAAAGTATATATGTCTTTTTTAAGAAGTATAGCTGATGGTACAATGGAAGAAATTTGTCTTTTAATGAGATTTATTCTTTCTTTTATTCCTTCCTTAGGTTGATCTTTATTAATAACAGACATAGAAACCCCATACCAATCATTTAATGTTGGTAGTTGATATTTTTCGGGCTCTATTGTGGAGTGTCCCCTTGCTATGGATAATAGAATTGCCTCTATACGGTTATTCTGTATCTCAATGGCTTTCTCATTATCAATAAATTCTGCCTTAAGTTTATCTAAGAGTTTTCCTACTTCTTCTAAGTTAACAGGTTTAGTTAGGTAGTCAACAGCCCCACAACGAATAGCCTCTTTAGTGTATTCAAAATCGCTATATCCACTTAGAATAACTGATTTAATATTAGGATACTGTTTTTTTGTGATATGCAACAAATCTAGTCCTGTTTTTTCAGGCATACGTATATCTGTAAAAATTACATCTATTTGATTTTTTTGTAAAACATCTAAAGCCTCGTCCACACTATATGCAGTAGCAGCAACCTCAAAACCATGTTCCTTCCACTTAACAAATTCTGCTAAGCCACGGCATACAATTTCCTCATCATCAACAATTAAAACTTGATACATTGATATTGCCTCCAAATATAATATTATATAAATATTATAACATAGTTACACCAAACAATAAAAGGTGCAGGAATTCCTGCACCTTTTATTAAGATTTATCGCTTGTTAGCTTCATTGAATTCTTCTAGAACCTCTTCTTCACATAATTTCTGTGCTTCGGATAATTCAGTTTCAGGGTCAGCGTTAGGATCTGTTAGTATTTTTTGAACAGCACGGTCAATATAAGCTGCAAAATCTGCTTTACCATAGAACTCTAAACGACCAACAGTCTTAGCTTCTTCTAGTACATCTGTATATTCTTCAGGGAAGTCATAGAAATCTGTAACTGTCATATCATCACGAGGAATTATAATAGGTGTAGCAGCACCTTTAGATGCCAGGTTATCATAGTAAGATGATAAGTATTCTTGGCCTAGGTAGAACTTAATATACTCCCAAGCAGCATCCTTTTTAGCATCATCTATACCAGCATTTATAACATAAGCGGAACCAGCAATAGCTGTTGTTTGTTCTCCTGATGGACCTGCTGGTGGTAAAGCTAATCCGATATCATCTGATGGCATACCTTGGGAAACAGCATCTGCTATCCAGTCACCTGCAAATGGCATCATACCTATTTGACCCATACTAAACTTTGAAATAAGATCGCCAAATTTTAAGGTTAAATCGCTTTGAAGTACACCCTCACTTTTTAGCTTTTGATAATATTTAGCTGCTTCTATAGCTGCTGGGTCTGTAAATGTAATTTCTGCAGTACCATCTGGATTTTCCTTAGTTAAATCTCCACCTGCTTGCCATACATAATATTGGAAGAACCATTCTGTCCATTCTGCAGCCAATGTTGCATATCCATCTATTTGTTTATCTGGATTGTCGATTTGTTTTGCAAATTCAATAGCTTCGTCCCATGTTTGTGGTGGGCTTGTAAGACCTGCATCTTCAAAAAAGCGCTTTATTGTAACCAAATAACATAGGTGCAACTTCTTTAGGAATAGCGTATACATTACCATCTACATTAAACATATCTGTATATTCTGTGGTAAAGTTAGCCCACTCATCCCATTCATCAACATAGCGATTTAATGGTTCTACAATTCCAGCTGTCATAAAGGTATCCAGCATAGCAAAGGATGCGTCTACAAGATCTGGAGCTGTTCCGGAAGCCACCCCTTGATAAAATTCATTTCCAGGATCCCCTTCTTTAACAACCTTATTTAAGGTAATCCATGGATGTTCTTCTAAGAACTTCTCTTCCATAGCTTCAGACCAATCATCTGCATTACGGCTAGTTACCCAAAGGGTTAGTTCAACAGGATCTGGATTTGAAGCGTCATCTTCAACATCTTCAACATCTACGTCTTCTACCACAGGTGTATCAGGTTCAGGGTCAGCTTCTTCTTTAGCACCGCAACCTGCCAGTAAGCCTGTTACCATTGTTAGAGATAGTAACATTATAAGTAAACTTTTTTTCATAAATAATCCTCCTTAATTTGATAAACTATATTTTTGTTTTAACTCCTACATATATAATAGCAAAGATTTAGTTGTTAATGATGTACTAAAATTAACCTAATATGTCCAAAAACTTAACATTGTAGACAATATATTGGCGTGCTGGGGATATATTAGGCTATATCTTATTAACTATTAAAAAAGATGACATATGATGTGAATATAAGACCTTCTCTTTATAAACTATTATATTTATACTTAATATATAAGAAATAATAGAGTGGAGGAGTGCACTATGAAAACAAAAAATAATAAAATGTCCGTGTTTAAAAAGAAGGCAACACCATGGCTTATTTTGCTTTTACCAATGGCATTTACTGTATGGCTTAAATACTATCCTATAGCTAGTGCTTTTTATATTTCCTTATTTAAATATGATCCTATTAATCCGCCAGGTAGATTTGTAGGCCTAGCAAATTATATTGGAATGTTTAAGATGAAGCATTACTGGGAAGCATGGGGAAATACATTTGTATTTTTATTCTTACAAATAGCTTTGTGTTTTTTCATACCCTTAATTCAAGCCTTATTATTAAATGAACTAATAAGATTTAAGAAGAGCTTAACAACATTATATATTTTACCAGCCTTAATACCTACATCAGTTAATGTAATTATATGGAAGTGGATATGGCATCCTGATTATGGAGTGGCTAATCAGATTGTTAAATTTTTTGGAGGAAGTCCCCAGGTATGGCTCAGTGACCCCAAACTTGTTAAGTTTTGTATTATATTCCCAGGAATTATAGGGGGAGGCTTAACTGTGCTTCTTTATTTATCTGCTATTCAAGGTGTATCACAAGATATGATGGAATCAGCAGCAATAGATGGGTGTACAGGCTTTAGTAAGATATGGCATATAATACTACCAAATATATCATTTATGATATTTATACAATTAATTATGACGGTTATTACAACAATGCAACTTTTAGATGCCCCTTATATGTATACAGGGGGAGGTCCAAGTGGTGCTTCTACCACCCAGGGAATCTTTATCTATAATGCGTTTAATAAGGATATGAACTATGGAAGAGGTTCAGCAGCATCCGTTGTTTTATTATTCATAATTGTGATTTTAACTATGGTGCAAATGTGGTTTGAAAGATCAGAAGAAGGGTAGGTGAATATAATATGAAAAATAAAAGAACAAGTAGAATTAAGTATGATAAATCTGAACGAAGCTTAAAAATAGTGGCGGTAGTATTTTCATTGATATTTGCCGGCCTTATGCTTTACCCTTTAATTTTTACTGTTTCTAGTGCTATGAAAGATAATGTGAAAATTTACGAGGTTCCTCCTAAATTACTACCAGGTAGAGGAAATAGTGTATCGCTGGTCCTGGACTATTCAGATATTCCTTATAATAATGAAGATGAGTTAAAAGATATTATTCTGAGGGATAATGTCATAAATATGTTTGGCATAAATGAATCAATAAAAGATGATTTTATTATGGAAGTTAAGGTGTTTGGTGTAAAGGACGGAGAGACAATATTTTACTCCAGGGCTCATCAGATGAAACTTCAAATGGAACAAAGCTATGGAGTTTATAAAAGTACTTCCATAAAACCAGAAGTATTATTACATGAAGATAGATATATAAGGGCAAATAATTCTATAGGTTATGAATTTGATATAAATGGGATATCAAAAAAGGTAAAAAATAACCTGGGAGATGAATATTTTGAGCAGGGGGCATCAGCCTTGCAAAGCAAATTTCCATCTACTGGAAGTTTGCTAAGTATGGGGAATGAAAAGAAAAGCTTGTTAAACCTAGAAAATTTCAAGTACTATTTAAAAATGCCTCAGAATATATACCCAAATAATGAAAGGATTTCCCAGCTTGGTTTTATGACTTTTGTTATAAACAGTATAATAGTAATAGGATTTGCGGTTATTACTCAGGTTTTCCTTTGTTCAATATGCGCTTTTGTTATAAGCAAGCAATTATCTGAAAGGGCGGGTAAGGCAGTTCTACTGTTTTTCCTAATTGCCATGATGGTTCCTTTTGCAAGTATTATGCTTCCCCAGCTTATTATGTATAAAAAGATGGGAGCATATAATAATTATGCGGCCTTGCTATTACCCTTTTTGTATCCATTTGGATTTTATGTTTATTTATATAAAGGATTTTTTGATCAAATTCCAAGAAGTTATTTTGAGGCGGCAGAATTGGATGGGGCAGGAAGCATATACTTATATTCAAAAATATGTATGCCCTTATCAAAGCCTATAATATCATTAATAGCGCTACAAACTTTTCTTGGGAACTGGAATGACTTTTTCTGGGCTTGGATGGTAACAGAAGACCAAAGATTATGGACGCTAAACGTGGCATTATATAATATATCCAATAACTCAGGAACAAGGCAAAACGCTATAATGGGACTTGCTGTTGTAACAATTACACCAGTAATTTTATTATCTATACTATTTTCTAATCAGTTAAAGCAAAGTGTTATTTCATCAGGAGTTAAAGGATAGAAAGGAAGAGATATGAAAACATTTAAAGTTTTAGAAGAAAAATTAAGTAAATTGACCATTGAGTTACCATATGCTGCTGTAATTACAAATACGGATATAAAAGAGGTTAACGCAGCAGACTTCGGTATAAAGGCTGGAAAAGACATTTGCAATACAGATGCTTTTGCAAGGGCAATAGATTATTGCCGCGAAAATAAAGTTAATAAGCTTACCATTCCAAAGGGTATATATTATTTCAAACACTGTAGTGAATATGCTCACTTAATGCTAGATAATATAGAGGATTTAGTAGTAGATGGAAATGGTAGTGAATTTATATTCGAAACCGTAAATCCTTATATATCTATCCGAAATAGCAATAAAGTATTAGTTAAAGATTTAGTGCTTGATTGGAACTGGGATATAGCTCCCTTAGCAAGTGTAGGGGTTGTTAGCAAGATAGATGAAGATGGGGCATATATAGAGTGTAGTTTCCCAGAATATGAAGATATAAGTGAAGATATGAAGTTCTCTATAGTAGGGCCATTTGACCCAGCTAGGTATACACCAGGATCCAAGGGAGGAATAGAATTTAGGCCATATAAAAACGTTAACTTTAGGCCAAGTGGGGATAAGGAAACAGATGAAAAAATGAGAGAGCTGGTTAGGGAGTTATCGAATGTATTTCTTCCTAAGCAAGAAAAAGTTGATAAAGGTGTAATAAGATTTTATACAGTGGATAAAAAATTTACAAAAGAACGATTTAAGAAGGGTGATTGTTTTAGATTCAGGCATTATGAATACGATATCTTAACAGTACCCATCCTAGATTCTAAGGAAATTACACTAGATAATATAACCCTTTATTCTTCGCCAGGAAGTGGTTTTGTTGGAAATGGTGATATTGAAGGATTGCATTTTAAGGGCTGTAAGGTTACTGTAAGGCCTGGAACAGTAAGAAATATTTCCACAGCTACAGACTGCCTTCATGTATCAAATTCCCAGGGTAAATTTATTATTGAGGACTGTGAGTTTGGTTATGCTGGGGATGACTGTATTAATATTCATGATAACTCATCAATGGGAATTACAGTCTTAGACTCACATACCCTAGTAGCTGAAAGGGTAGAAAAAACAGCAATATTATTTGAAGTAGGTTACCCTGTGGAGCTTAGAAATCCAGATTTGTCACCTACGGGATTCTCTTCAAAACTAACAAGTGTTGAATACAAACCAGAAAACCGTACTTGCGTGCTTAAGTTTGAAGATCAATTACCTGATAACTTATCGAAAGATACAGTCTTATGGAATAAGAGATTTGAGACCCATGATTATATAATTAGGGGCTGTAGATTTGAAAACAATAGAGCTAGGGGAATATTGCTACAAGGTTCCAATGGATTAGTCGAAGATAATATTTTTGAAAATATTCAAGGAGCTGCTATTCAGATTGAAACAGGAAGTGAAGCTAGATGGAGCGAAGGCCATGGAGTTAAAAACCTAATTATTCGAAATAATATTATACGTCATTGCGATTTAAACGCATGGCAAATGGCGGTTATTTATATGGGTGTCTATTTACCTGATGGCCGAACTGAGGAGGCTATATTTGAAAATGTACTAATAGAAAAAAACTCCATTATAGATTGCCCAAGGCTTGCTATGTTCTTATCCTCATGTAAAAATGTAGTAGTTCAGGATAATGTAATAGTAAATGCTAATCAAATACCTTTAGATGATAATAATTATGGGTCTAGTACAATGGAAAGGCCTATATATGGGGAAACATATAAGGGAACAATACAGTTTGAGAAGTCTACAGATTGTGTAGAAAGAAACAACAAAATTTATTCTACTTTAATATAGAACAAAGAGCTTACCTATGATTAATAGATCATGGGTAAGTTCTTTAATATTGAAAACATGTCCTATATAAGATACAATAAAGAAACAATAAAAACTTTACATATAGGAGATACATATGGATATTAAAACTAATATAAAATCTAAGCAGGGTAGAGAATATAGGAAAATACTAATTGTAGCAGTGCTTGTAATTATTATAAGTACACTTATAATACTAAGTTACAAATACTACAATAATCCTTCATTAATAGGCAAGTGGAAATCCCTAGAGACTGGAATAGTAGTAGAGTTTACAGAAGAAGGTATAGTAAAGGTTAATTCAGTGGATACTGGAGACTATACCTTAAATTCATCAGATTTAATGGTATATGTAGTAGAAGGACATGAATTTAATATGATATACAAAATAGAAGGCAGAAATCTAATCTGGGGGTTGGAAGGACAAGAAGAAAGGTTTGAAAGAAATGGATTATAGTACTTGAAATTTTTATTTCTTTTAGGTACAATAGTTATGTAAATGTTAAAATTACGTAAATTACAAGGATTGTTAAAAAAAACACAAGTAGATATCAAGTCGCCTCTGATAGTAGATACTATACATAGCGAATTGAATATAGATTTAAAGAAATTTTATATATTCTAAGGAGGAATAAAAATGGCAGTAAAAGTAGCAATTAATGGTTTTGGACGTATAGGTCGTCTTGCATTTAGACAAATGTTCGGCGAGGAAGGATATGAAATAGTAGGTATTAATGATTTAACAGATGCTACAACATTAGCTCATCTATTAAAATATGACTCAGCACAAGGTAAATACGATAAAGATGTTGTTGCTAAAGATGATGCAATAGAAGTTGAAGGTAAAGAAGTTAAAATTTACTCAGAAAGAAATCCAGCAGATTTACCATGGGGAGATCTTGGAGTAGATGTTGTACTAGAATGTACAGGATTCTTTACAGACAAAGAAAAAGCATCAGCACATATTGAAGCAGGAGCTAAGAAAGTTGTTATCTCAGCACCAGCAACAGGTGGTGTTAAGATGATAGTATTTGGAGTTAACCATGATACATTAGATGGTTCAGAAGAAATTGTTTCAGCAGCTTCATGTACAACAAACTGTTTAGCGCCAATGGCAAAGGTTATGAACGATACATTTGGAATCAAGACAGGACTTATGACAACAATTCACGCATATACAAACGACCAAAACACATTAGACGCACCTCATGGCAAAGCAGACTTAAGACGTGCTAGGGCAGCAGCAGCTAACATTGTTCCTAATACAACAGGTGCAGCTAAAGCTATTGGTAGCGTTATTCCAGAATTAGATGGTAAATTAGATGGTGCAGCTCAGCGTGTACCAGTTATTACAGGTTCAGCAACAGAATTATTTGTAGTTGTTGAGAAAGATACAACAGCAGAAGAAATTAATGCAGCTATGAAAGCAGCAGCTAATGATTCATTTGGATACACAGAAGATCCAATTGTATCATCAGATGTTATTGGATGTTCATATGGATCATTATTTGATGCAACACAAACAAAAGTAATGAAAGCTGATGGACAGCAATTAGTTAAAGTTGTAGCTTGGTACGACAATGAGGCTTCATACACAAGCCAAATGGTTAGAACTATTAAATACTTAGCTAAATAATAATTTTTATAATTTAAACTAAGATCCATAATGGGTCCGGTCTTGTAGGTTAGACTTATAGGATTGGGCCCTTTGTATTATTTTATTTAAAGTGTTAATGTTAATAGGAGGTAGTTTAATGTTAAATAAGAAAAATGTTGCAGATCTTGTAAACATTAAGGGGAAAAAGGTATTAGTACGTTGTGACTTTAATGTTCCTTTAAATGATGGGGTAATTACAGATGAAAACCGTTTAGTTGGTGCTCTACCAACAATAAAGAAATTAATTGATGAAGGTGCAAAAGTAATCTTATGTTCACACCTTGGTAAACCAAAAGGAGAGGCTAAGCCAGAGCTTTCACTTAGCCCAGTTGCAAAAAGATTATCAGAACTTTTAAATACAGAAGTTAAATTTGCTGATGATGATAATGTTATTGGCGACAATGCTAAAGCAATAGCAGCAGATTTAAAGGATGGGGAAGTTATGCTGCTTCAAAACACACGTTACCGTAATGAAGAAACTAATTATGGTAAGGATGAAAGTGCTGAAGTATTTGCTAAGGAATTAGCTTCCATAGCAGATAATCAAATATTTGTTAATGATGCATTTGGTACAGCACATAGGGCCCACTGCTCAAATGTTGGTGTTACTAAATTTATGGACGAAAATGCAGTAGGTTACTTAATGGAAAAAGAAATTAAATTCTTAGGAAATGCAGTTAATGACCCAGAACGTCCTTTTGTAGCAATTTTAGGTGGGGCTAAGGTATCAGATAAAATTAATGTTATTAATAATCTTCTTGATAAGGTAGATGTGCTTATTATAGGTGGGGGAATGGCCTATACATTTAGGAAGGCTCAAGGGTTTGGAATTGGTAACTCCCTACTGGAAGAAGATAGAATAGATTATGCACTTGATATGATTAAGAAAGCAGAAGAAAAAGGTGTTAAATTACTTCTACCTGAAGATAATGTAGTAGCTCAGGAATTCTCTAACGATGCTCCATATAAGGTTGTAGATGAAATTGAAGATGGTTGGAGTGGATTTGATATAGGTCCAAAAACTATCGATAAATTTACAAAGGCACTAGATGGTGCTAAAACAGTAGTGTGGAATGGTCCAATGGGAGTATTCGAATTTGAAAATTTTGCAACAGGAACACTGGAAGTTGCCAAGGAACTTTCAAATCTTGAAGGTGCAACAACAATTATTGGTGGAGGAGACTCTGTAGCAGCAGTTATTCAACTAGGTTTTGCAGATAAAATGAGCCATATCTCAACAGGTGGCGGTGCAAGCCTACAATTCTTAGAAGGAAAAGACCTGCCAGGTATTGTGGCAGCAGACGATAAATAAAAATAATTAGCTAAATGATAAGGAGAATAATATGCGTAAAAAAATAATAGCAGGAAACTGGAAAATGAACAAAACACCAGAGGAAGCAGTAGCTTTAATTGAAGAATTAAAACCAGTTACAAAAAATGATGATGTAGATGTTGTTGTATGCCCTACAGCAGTATGTTTACCAGCGGTATTAGAAGCTGTTAAAGGAACAAATATTGAAGTAGGTGCCCAAAACATGTATTTCGAAGAAAATGGAGCATTTACTGGAGAATTAGCACCAAATATGCTTACAGAATTAGGTGTTAAATATGTTATCCTAGGTCACTCAGAAAGACGCCAGTACTTTGGGGAAACAGATGAAACAGTTAATCAAAAAGTACTAAAAGCAATAGAGCATAACCTAGTACCTATTGTATGTGTAGGAGAAACTTTAGAGCAAAGGGAACAAAATATTACTATAGATTTAATGCGTATCCAAACCAAAATTGCATTTAAAGATGTAAAGGCTGAAGATGCAGCAAAATCAGTAATTGCATATGAGCCAGTATGGGCAATTGGAACAGGTAAAACAGCAACATCAGAGCAAGCTGAGGAAGTGTGTGCAGCTATTAGGGAAGTTGTAGAAGAAATCTATAGCAAGGAAGTTGCAGATGCAATCCGTATTCAGTACGGTGGGTCTGTAAATGGTGGTAATGCTAATGAATTATTTAATATGGGTAATATTGATGGTGGCCTAGTAGGTGGGGCAAGCCTATCAGCTGCTTTTGGCGATATTATTAACTATAAGTAAGGAGACATATAATGACAAAAAATACAAAGGTGTTATTAATCCTAGATGGATATGGCCTTAATGAGATTTGTGATCATAATGCTATATGCATGGCAAGAACACCAAATATGGATTACCTGAAAGAAAAATATCCTTGGCAAAAAGGAAATGCTAGTGGAATGGCAGTTGGCCTGCCAGATGGACAAATGGGTAATTCAGAAGTAGGACACTTAAATATAGGAGCTGGGCGTGTTGTTTACCAGGAACTAACACGTATTACAAAGTCCATTGAGGATGGGGATTTTTTTGAGAATGAGGCATTCCTATCAGCAGTAAATAATTGTAAGAAAAATGATTCAGCACTTCATCTATTTGGACTTGTATCAGATGGAGGAGTTCATAGCCATAATACTCACATATATGCTATGCTTGAACTTGCCAAAAAATACGAACTAACTAAGGTATATGTACATGCCTTTTTAGATGGTAGGGATACACCGCCAGCGTCAGGCAAATCCTATGTAAAAGATCTACAGGATAAAATTGACCAAATAGGCATAGGGGAAATAGCCACAGTTAGTGGGCGCTACTATGCTATGGACCGTGACAACAGATGGGAAAGGATGACAGTAGCTTATGATGCCCTTGTAAATGGTAAGGGGCAAGTAGCTAATGATCCTGTAACAGCAATCGCAAATTCCTATGATAAGGAAGTTTATGATGAATTTGTTTTACCAACTGTTGTTATGAAAGATGCTAAGCCAATCGCCACAGTTTCAGATAATGACTCTGTAGTATTCTGCAACTTTAGGCCAGATAGGGCAAGGCAGCTTACAAGAATGTTTTGTGATCCAGAGTTTGATGAAGCTCAAATTGAGAGGAAGAATGTAAAATTCGTAACATTTACCCAATATGATGTTACAATTCCAAATACAGAAATTGCATTTAAAGCGCAAAAACTTGAAAATACATTAGGTGAATATTTGGCTGCTAATAATAAAAGCCAAATAAGAATTGCTGAAACAGAAAAATATGCTCATGTTACATTTTTCTTTAATGGTGGTGTTGAGGAACCCAATGAAGGAGAAATTCGCACATTAGTTCCATCACCTAAGGTAGCAACCTATGATCTTAAACCGGAAATGAGCGTTTTTGAGGTAGCAGAACAGCTGGTTGCAGCTATAGAATCCAAGGAAGCAGATTTAATAGTAGCAAACTTTGCAAATGCTGATATGGTAGGACATACAGGCTTTTTAGATGCAGCAGTTAATGCTATAGAAGCAGTTGACCAAGCCCTTGGTGATGTTTATAAGGCAGTTATTGAAACCGACGCATCAATGTTTATTTGTGCAGATCATGGAAATGCAGAACAAATGATAGATTATAGCAATGATGAGCCTTTTACAGCTCATACAACCAATCCAGTACCTTTCATATTAGTAAATTATAAAAATGGGTATAGTTTACGTCAGAATGGCAAGTTAGCAGATATTGCTCCAACATTACTTGAAATGATGGACCTGCCAAAGCCAGAAGAAATGACAGGAGAATCTTTGCTAGAAAGAGAATAATTAATTATACCTAGGTTATATTAAAGTAATATAGCCTAGGTGTTTTTAAATATAAAATTGTAAATTTATCTTTGAAAGGAGTATAAGTTATGAAGGACTATATCGAAATTTTAGATGTATATGCAAGAGAAGTACTTGACTCAAGAGCAAACCCAACAGTAGAGGTAGAAGTAATTGTTGATGGTGGATTCTTAGGATCTGCAATCGTTCCTTCAGGAGCTTCTACTGGAGAACTAGAAGCAATAGAGCTTAGGGATGGAGACCCAAACCGCTATTTAGGTAAAGGGGTCCAGAAGGCTGTGGACAATGTTAATAATATTATAGCTGATGAACTTATTGGATTGAATGCATTAGATCAGGCAGATATTGATCAGATAATGATAGATTTAGACGGTACACATAACAAGTCTAAGCTAGGGGCTAATGCTATCTTGGGGGTTTCTATGGCAGTAGCAAAAGCAGCAGCTGAGGCACTAGGACTACCCTTATACCAATATCTTGGTGGATTTAATGCTAAGACCCTTCCAGTACCTATGATGAATATCCTAAATGGTGGGGAGCATGCAGATAATACAGTGGACCTTCAAGAATTTATGATTATGCCAGTGGATGCACCTAATTTTAAGGAAGCATTAAGAATGTGCGTAGAGGTATATCATACACTAAAGGATGTACTCCAGGAAAGGGGACTTGCAACTAGCGTTGGCGATGAAGGTGGTTTTGCACCTAACCTTGAATCATCAGAAGATGTACTTGAGACAATAGTTGAAGCAATTACTAAGGCTGGATATAAACCAGGTAAAGAGATTGCTATTGCTCTAGACTCTGCAGCTTCAGAGCTTTACAATAAAGATGATGGTAATTATCACTTCCCAGGAGAAAGTGAAATGACAGGTGGACAGGTTGTGCGTACTCCTGCAGAAATGGTGGATTATTATGAGGCGCTTGTGGATAAATTCCCTATAATATCTATTGAAGATGGATTAGATGAAAAGGACTGGGAAGGATGGAAGATTCTTACTGATAGATTGGGTCATAAGATTCAATTAGTAGGAGATGACCTATTTGTAACCAATACAGAGATATTAGCTAAGGGAATAGAGAGCAAGACAGCTAACTCTATTTTAATTAAGGTTAACCAAATAGGTACTCTTACAGAAACATTTAATGCTATAGATATGGCCAATAGGGCTGGTTATACAGCTGTTATATCCCATAGATCAGGAGAATCAGAAGATGATACTATAGCTGATATTTCAGTGGCAGTTAATGCAGGTCAAATTAAGACAGGGGCACCATGTAGGTCAGATCGTACGGCTAAGTATAACAGACTGCTTAGAATAGAAGAGATGCTAGAAGGGGTATCTGACTATCCTGGAATGGAAGCGTTTTTTAACCTTAAATAAAGCCTAAAATATCTTGCACAATGAAAATTTGTATGATATGATTAAAACAGTGCGAGAAGTTGGAAAGACGGAGTTAAGGTAATTTAAGGAGGACATACCAATGTCAGTTTTAAAGGTTATTTTCACAGTTATATATCTGATAGCAGCAGTTGCTATTATTGGCATTGTATTAATGCAAGAGGGGAAATCAGCAGGACTTGGCTCTCTTACAGGATCAGGAGATTCAGGTGGAGATTCCTACTGGAACAAAATCCAAAGCCGTAGTTTAGAAGGTAAGCTGGAACAATGGACTAAGATTGTTGCAGGCCTATTTATATTAATGGCTTTATTATTAATGCTAATCAGTTAATCCAAAATACACTTTGCATTTTGCAAGGTGTATTTTTTTGCATAATAGGGTAAAATAAAGAAGAAGAGGTGATAATATTGAATGATAATCCAGATATGGATAAACTAGCAAAGGATAGTATTATAAATTTACTAAGTGATAAGGACTATGAACCCATGAAAATTAAGGAATTGTCCTTAGTCTTAAATTTAGATAAAGAAGAAAGAGTAAGATTAGAAAATGCTTTAGAGCATTTAATAGAAGAAGGAAGGATAGTTAGAACTAGTAGAGGTAGGTATGCTAAGCCAGAGACCTATAATCTAATTGCAGGAACTTTTCAGGGACATCCCAAAGGATTTGGCTTCTTAATTCCTGATGATTCTGATAAGAATGATGTTTTTATTCCATCAGATAGTGTAAAGGATGCTATGCATAAAGACCGAATTATGTGTAAAATAACAAGGCCTGAAAGTGAGGAAAAGAGAGCTGAGGGCAAGGTTGTTGAAATTCTAAACAGGGGTCCAAGCCAGATAGTGGGTAGATATGAGGCAAATGATAATTTTGGCTTTGTTGTACCAGATGATGTAAAATATTCCCGCGATATTTTTATTCCTAAGAGTAAATCAAAAGGAGCAGTAACAGGTCATAAGGTATTAGTTGAGGTGACGGACTGGGCTAAGGAAAGACGAAATCCAGATGGCCAGATTATATCAATTATTGGTCATGAGAATGACCCAGGAGTTGATATACTATCAGTAATATACCAATATGATTTGCCAGTAGAATTCCCTGATGAAGTTATGGAATTAGTAGAAGGAATTCCAAGTGAAGTTCTAGAGATAGAAAAGGAAGGCAGGGAGGATTTACGGCAGCTGCCAATGGTTACTATTGACGGTGAAGATGCAAAGGATCTAGATGATGCAATATCATTTGAAAAACTAGATAATGGGAATTATAGGCTAGGAGTTCATATTGCAGATGTTACCCACTATGTTAAAGAAGGTAGTCCTATAGATAAGGAAGCCTATAAAAGAGGGACTAGTGTCTACCTGGTGGATAGGGTTATTCCCATGCTACCCCATAAATTATCTAATGGGATTTGCTCATTAAATGCAGGAGTTGATAGGTTGGCTTTAAGCTGCATAATGGACATAGATATGAAGGGGAATGTAGTAAATCATAGGATTATAGAAACTGTGATTAATATTGATAGAAGGATGTCATACACTGATGTAAATAAAATAATTACCTTTAAGGACCCAGAAGTTATGGAAGAATATAAGGAATTTGTAAATATGTTTGAGGATATGGCAAGTTTAGCTAAGATTTTAAGGAGAAAGCGTAAGAGAAGAGGTTCAATAGATTTTGACTTTGAAGAAAGTAAGGTAATAGTAGATGATAAGGGCAGGGCTATAGATATTGTAAGTTATGACAGAAACATAGCAACAAGTATTATAGAGGAATTTATGCTACTTACCAATGAAACTATAGCTGAAGACTACTTCTGGCAAGACAAGCCCTTTATATATAGATCACACGAAGAACCTGCAACAGAAAAGATTGAAACTTTAGCAACATTTATCCATAATTTTGGCTACAAAATCAAAGGAAGCCAGGGCAAGATTCATCCTAAGGATTTACAAAAGATTCTAGTTGATATTGAAGACACAGCTGAAGAAAACATCATTAGTCGTCTTGTACTAAGGTCTATGAAACAAGCTAAATATACTAAGGAATGTGAGGGGCACTTTGGACTTGCAGCTAAGTACTATACACATTTTACTTCACCTATTCGTAGGTATCCAGACCTTCAAATCCATAGAAACATCAAATACAACTTAAATAACAGACTAAACGATAAGATTGAGTCAAGATTAAAAGCCCAAATGCCAGAAACAGCCAAACAAAGCTCTGTAAGAGAAAGGGTGGCGGAAGAGGCAGAGAGGGAAACAGTTAAGCTTAAAAAAGTAGAATATATGTCCCAATTTATTGGGAGGGCATATAAGGGAGTTATTACTGGTATTACATCATGGGGGGTGTATGTAGAACTACCTAATACTGTAGAAGGTCTTGTTCATGTTACAGAAATGGACGATGACTACTATATACATGATGAAGAACATCATCAGCTTATTGGGGAGCGTACTAAGAAAACTTACCGCTTGGGAGATACAGCCTATGTACAGCTTATAAAAACAAGCATGGAAAATCGTACAATAGATTTTACATTTATAAGTGAAAATGAGGCAAGGGATATAGCTAAAGAAGAGGGTTACAATCTATAATCTAAATATCAAATTTAAGAATAAATATTCTAAGGTCCTAAAATTAATAAATTAGGGCCTTAGGGAAATTAAAAACTAAATACGGGGGAGTGTTATTATGAGAAGAAAAGTATCTATAATATTTTTGGTATTTCTACTAATCCAGCTACCATCAAATGCAATTTTAGCTAATCAAGAATTTAAGATTAATGCTAATGGACATGATATTAAGCTAGGTAAATGGCTTATTATTGAAGAAGGGACTACATATATTCCCTTTTCTCTAGTAGCAAATTTATTAGATTTAGGAAGTAGCTTTGATGAAACTAATAAGTCAGTAACTTTCCAAAAGGGCAATACAAAGTTGTGGGTTCAAGCATCAAATAAAACAGTAATTATTAATGATATTAAGATAGGGATAGATAAGGCACCTAAAATGATACATAACACCTTATATGTTCCTCTAAAGTTTACCTTTGATACCCTGGGAGTGTCAGTTGGCTGGGATGAGGCAAGTAACTCAGTAAAAATTAATAGTAGCGATATAAAGAATATAGATAAACCGGTTAAGGAGCTTTTGAAGGAGCCTCTACCAGCAGGATATACTCAGATACAAATAAGTGCAGCGGGAGATTGTACCCTAGGATTTGATGATAAGTTTAGTAAAACAAATAGATTTGATTCAGTCCTTAAAGAAAAAGGCGGGGATTATAGTTATTTCTTTAAAAATGTTAAACATATTTTTGAGATGGATGATATGACAATTGTAAATCTCGAAAACCCATTAACCAATGCAACCAGCAAGGCAAGCAAACAATTTGCCTTTAAGGGAAGACCTGAATATACACAGATACTTAAAGAGGGTAGCGTAGAAGCAGTTAATCTATCTAATAATCATACTTACGATTACAAAGAGCAGGGCATGAGAGATACTATTACTCATTTAAAGAATGCTAATATAATATACTTTGGCAACGGTAACAAGGCTATAAAAACTATAAAAGGTATTAAGACAGCCAACCTAGGCTATAATGGTTGGTCTAATAATAAAAATATAAAAGAACAAATAAAAAAAGATATAGTAGAAATGAGAAAGGTTGCAGACCTTGTTATTGTAACCTTCCACTGGGGAATTGAAAGAGCAAATTACCCAAATAATATTCAAAAGGATTTAGGTAGGTGGGCTATTGACCAAGGAGCTGATTTAGTTCTAGGACATCACCCTCACGTTATGCAAGGAATAGAAGAATATAAAGGAAAACAGATAGTATATAGCCTGGCTAATTTCTGCTTTGGAGGTAATCGTAATCCAGCAGACAAAGATACATTTATCTACCAGCAAAGTTTTACCTTTAATGAAAACAAGCAATTAGTAGCTAAAAGGTTTAATGTAATTCCGTGTACTGTATCATCAGTCAATTATAGAAATGATTATTGCCCAACACCCCAGGGTGGCGCAAGAGGGCAAAAGATAATAAATAGGCTAAAGCAATACAGTTCAGTATTTCCTAAACCAGCAGCAATATACTAAAATGTAAAAAATAGTAAATTGGGATTACTTGCAATATAGCTATTTTATGATATAATAAGTAATGCACTGCAAATCGTAGTGCTTTACTTTTATTAAACATAGGGGGCATTATATGTCTAAGGGCAGGAATAAATACAAACTAATATCAAACAATAAAAGAGCATATCACGATTATTTTATTGAAGAAACCTTTGAAGCAGGTATTGAGCTTAAGGGGACAGAAGTAAAATCAATTCGTGGTGGAAGTGGTAGCATAAAGGAAAGTTTTATTAGAATTGATAATGGTGAAGCCTTTATATATAATATGCACATTAATCCCTATTTGCAAGGCAATATTTTTAATGCAGATCCAACCCGTACCCGCAGATTACTCCTTCACAAGAGGGAGATTAATAAACTAGCAGGTAGTGTTGCCCAAAAGGGTATGACAATTGTACCCCTTAAGGTTTACATTAAAGGTAGCTTAGTAAAAGTAGAAATTGGTCTTGCAAGGGGTAAGAAACTTCATGATAAGCGCCAAGACATTGCAAAAAGAGATGCGCAAAGAGAAATGAGGCGCAACTTTAAGGAACAACACATGTAATAAGATTACCCATAATACGGGGGTGCACTGGTTTCGACAGGGGTCACTTTTGTTGGGGTAGCCATCCGTAGACCCGGATACTACGATAAAAGCCGGAACAATTTTTAAACGCTGAAGATAATTTAGCATTCGCTGCGTAAGCAGCAAGCCTCTTTAAAAGTAACCCACAGCTTTAACTGAGGCTACGACGAGTGTGGGCAACTTTTATGCCTAAGCTTTGCAGCATAATCGTACCAATGAAGCTACTAAAGTCATAAGCCTGTCACTGGGCGTATGGCGGAGGGAATGTCAAAACAGTGAATATGATGGTAGAGACCACGGCCTGAGGGCTTTTGGACAGGGGTTCGACTCCCCTCACCTCCATACGCAGTATCCACAATAGAATAGATTTTCAAGTATTCTTCGTAGATAGCAAGCTCTTTAATAAAAGTCTGAATTACCTTTTGTTGGTGATTCGGGCTTTTGTTTTTTATCTCTTCCTGCATATTTTTGGTTGCCTACCATTGCTCCTTTATACTTACCACATTTAATAATACCAGAAAGTAAATAGGGCTCTATGGCATTCTTCGCCCTAGCTGCATAATGATGTTAGTATATAACCATGGACACTAAATAAGGTTTTATATATACTAAACCTAAGGAAGTAAGTAGTGAGTATAGCCTAAGTGAATCAGCAGTAAGAAGCTGATCCAAGAAGAAAGCACCAATTAGTGTGGCACAAGGAGATACCACCAGCCTTGAGGAAATCAATAGGATAAGAAAAGAAAATGCTAAACTCAAGGAGGAAAATGTTATATTAAAAAAAGCTATGGCTATATTCGCAAAAAGATAAATCCTGATACAGTACATGAAATTATTAGAGCTAATTCTACCACCCACAACATAGTTACCATGTCCAAAGTATTGACATAGATCCACTAGTGCAGTGCAAAGATAAAAAATAAGTCGCTGTAAATTAACATGTTAATAAACCTTGATATTTCTCACTATATGGGGTAGGATATTTATATAAGGAGATGAGAGCTATGACAAACATTAAACCAATTTCTGATTTAAGAAACTACACTGAGGTGCTTAAAGAGGTTAGAGAAAATAGCCCTGTTTATTTAACTAGAAATGGGCGGGGAGAATATGCAATTATCAAACTTGATGAGCTGGATAAATTAAAAGCAATTATCAAACTATTAACAAAGTTAGAAGAAGGAGATAATTCAGCAAGGGAAGAAGGGTGGCTAGAAGCAGATAATGTTGAGGCCATATTAGGACTATAGATATGTATAAGATTGAGTATTCACCTATGGCATTAGAAGATCTAAAAAAGATAAGTAAATATATTAGGGATAACTGGGGAGAGAATGCAGAAAAAAGGATTTTGAAGAAAATTACATCAGACATAAGAAACTTAGGGCAATATCCAGCTCTAGGGGCTGAGCTTGGGAAAATGATTGATGTTCCAACTAAATATCGGTATATACTATCAGAGGGAAACTATATTTTTTATTATCTAGATTCCGATAGGATTAGGGTTGTGCGTGTAATAAATGAGCTTCAAGATTATATACAACAATTATTTGGAGATAATTTAGAAACCAACTAAAAAGAACTTAAATATGATTAATAAATAGTGGTATATATAGGAGATGAACTGTATAAGAAAGTTTTAAAATTGGTGGGGGAATAAGTTTGATTGGGATATAATTTATGTAGGAGGTATGTCATATGATTATATTTTTTATTTGGGTACTGGTTGGGCTAGTACCAATTGCCCTAGGTATCCATGCCTGGGGATCCGGAAAGGCAATCAACTTTTGGGCAAACATAAAAACAACCGAAGGAATGTCAGATGTGCAATCATATAATCAGGCCGTGGCAAAATTATTGTGGACATTTGGGATTATATTTATTCTATTAGGTTTACCATTATTATTAGGGCATAACTCATCATTAATTATGTTTTCAGTATTAGGTACGGTATTTGAGTGTATAATTCTTATGGTTATGCTTATAAAGATTGAGAATAAATACAAAAAGTGAAAAGATATTCATAACATATCTTCCAACAAATATTAGTTTCTTAATAGATGGAAAGTTGGTCTAAGTAAATGCATTAAAGATAACTGAGGAGAGAATGCAGAAGAGAATTATATTTTTTACTAACTAGAAACTGACTATAAGAACCCCCCATAACTATTACAGTTATAGGGGGGTTAATTTAATGTGGTATGCTATGAGAAACTGTTGTACTAGTCTGAGTGCCCATTTTAAAACCGCAAAGCTTACAAAGTGGATGTTTGTAGGACGTCGTGGTAGTAATGGTACAAGTCCCTGATGGAGACTGATGTGTGGTTCTCGTTATTTTTGGTGGAGAAGTACTATAGCTTCCCCCAAAACTATGATTACAATTACTGTTAGCATAGCTAGTTAATGGCCCTCCAAATGTCAACATTAAGCTCAAAACGAGTACTGATAGCTTCTTTATGTTTTTCATATGTATCCCTCCCTTCAAATTATTTTATCTTCCAATAAAATAATAACACATTGTTGCTTAATTTTCAATATATTTAGAATAGGCATTATAGTGAATATAGGTTGAAGTGTTAAATTAATTCAACAATTAATGTGGTTGAGCATAACTATGTCGAATTTTAGAATCTAAAAGATGGTAAAATTTGAATTGATACTATTTTTTTTCATAATACTTTAAAGCTGTTGGAATGCTAGCTTTGGGATAAACTAACATGCCGTTAAATTGTGTATTAACTGGTAGACATGTCATATCATGAGGTTTTTGAATGTTAATTGGTAAATCATTAGCAGGTATTGTTGTAAAATCCAAAAATACAGTCTGGGTTTTATACCTTTTCATAAGATGAGGGATCAAGGCCCCTTTCTTTAAACCTTTATCTGCATTATAGTTAAAGAAATCGGGGCTATAAAGATTATAGCGAAATTGACCTTCATATGCATTGCAGGAGAAGCTGTATAATCCATTAGGATTACCTTTAAAATATTCCTTTAGGCGCATACCTAGCCATTTAAAGTTCTCATCATCTGTAACATTCCTATATAATATCAATTGGGCATGCCAACTGCCAGTATTTATTATAATCTTTTCTCTATCTTTAGAGGAATCAATAACTTTCAATACGTAGCTTTCTATAAAATCTTCACGATTATAATCAAAATCTTTATCACCAGGACTATCAAAGCTTGCAAGTATTTCAGCAGATTTAATCTCAGCTTCTGTTATATATTTTAGTTCATTAATCTGGCTATCATTTAAGCCATTTATTTCTTTCCTGTCTAAGGCTTGTTTTATTTTGATAGCATTATGATTATAAAAGGTAAATGTTTTTTCAGGTAATTGATATATGTTTATTATGTGTTTTAGGGCAGTTTCATATTCTGTCCTCATATGATTAAGATCAAAACCAATATATGAAATCTGCTCTTTTTCACGTCCTTCTTCCCTAAGTTTTCTATTAAAATCCCTTAATTCGTTAATTGTTGTAAGGTCAGAGCTCTTTTCATATTTTGTTAAATCTTCTAGTTTTCCTTTTATGTAATAATCAATCATAAGTCCTGTTGATGTACTGCCCTCTTGCAAATAATATCGGAAGCCCTCCTTATGTAGACGTTTAAGCAAAGCACCCATCATTTCTTGGTGCTCATGGACAAAATGCATTTCTCCTACAAGGACTACCTTGTAGGGTGCTAGCACATTAATCATCTCGTCATTAATGCTATCTTCAGTATTATCAAAGTCAAATTCAATAGCATTATCTACACAATAGTTAACAACATCCTGGGGTTTTTTTAGTTCTGTAGTATTCATTTGCTGCTGCCTGCAACCTGTTAAAACTAATGACAATATCATGATTTTTAATATCCAATCAGTTGAAACTTTCATATTGCCTCCCATTTATAAGACCTTTTCATACAGTTTTTATTATTTATTAAATCTTACCAATTACAGAACAAGGCTTACACAAAGTTGTGTAAGCCTTGTTAGATTATTTTAAACTTATTTACCCTTTGTAAACTCTAGTAGCTCGTGTATGTCTGGTAATTCAGATAACTTATATATTTTTTTCCACTCTAGTTTACCTTCTTCATCAATAAGGAAGTTAGCTCTTCCAGATGCATTTAATTTTTCTACTAGGTTATCAAATTGTTTTGCCACCTCTGCAAAAGGATTAAAATCAGATAAAATATTCATCTTTTCGATGTTAATCATAGTAGCCCAAGCTTTCTTAGCTGGAACACTATCAATACTTATCCCTAGTACCTCAATATTTGCTTCTTTAAATTTATCATAATTTCTTTCAAGAGCCCTCATTTGATCAGTACATACTGAAGTAAATGCCAAAGGATGAAAAGAAACTAAAACTTTTTTACCTTTATAATCACTTAAGGATACTTTCTCGCCGTTTTGATTTTCAAGTGTAAAATCTTGAACAATATCTCCAATGTTTAATTCATTCATGTCCATTCTCCTTCCGATAATATAAAAAAGTTTTTAAGATTATATGGAATTATAATAACATGATATAACAATGTAGTCAAGAATTTATTTGCATAATTTTTATGTGGGAATCTTATCATAGCTTTATGGTATAATGATTAAAAAGGAGAAAATACAATGTTTAAATTACCAAATTGTCCGAAATGCAATTCGGAATATACTTATGAGGATGGAAATCTTTTAATCTGTCCAGAATGTGCTTATGAATGGACGGATTTAGGGGAAGAAGAAAATGATGAAGTAGATAACTCTATTAAGGATGCCCATGGAAATGTGTTAAATGATGGGGATACTGTAACTATTATTAAAGATCTTAAAGTTAAGGGAAGCTCCACACCCTTAAAAATGGGGACCAAGGTGAAGGGAATTCGCCTAGTAGATGGGGATCATAATATAGATTGTAAAATAGATGGCTTTGGTGCTATGCAATTAAAATCTGAATTTGTAAAAAAGCTATAAGCAAGATAAAGAATAAATATAGTAGGCCATATTAACTTATTTAATATGGCCTATTCTTATCATGCTTAATTATTGAATTTATGTTCACCATTAATTATTGTCTCATCATCTTCATTAACTGGAACTAGAATATATTCCTGGCCATCAATGGCTTTTATTTTGATGTTACTTGCCTTTACAGGGCTAACATTGAGGACAATCTTATTGTCTATATTTTTAGGTAATATCTCTTCAAGTTTATTTTCAAGTACATTTAGCTGCTTCATAAGATTTCTTTCCTTTTGTACCTGCTGACTTTCTTTAAGTATTTTTTTATCAAGCAGGCCTTCGGCAAGGGGTGGTTCTCCCTGGAAAACTTCTGAATAGCTGTTTTCTATTTTGGTAGTAGATTCTTCAGGAACACCACTTTCTTCTAGGACTTCCCTTATATTATCTTCAGATAAGCGTATAGGATCTTGGTCAGTATCTTCATACATAGCCTTATATTCTTCGACCATACTGTTAAGATTATCTTGAACATCCATAAATACTAAGTTTGCTTCTTCCTCATCTAAATCCAAGGAGCCTTGGACTATAGACTGGAAGGTTTCTTTTTCAATAACAGTTGTATACTTTGACTTACAGCCTAGAACCTCTTCCATTAATTCTGGATGGGGGTCTTTGGGTTTCCTGGTGTAATATATTAGGGAGTTAACATCACTGCTACGGTCAACGAAGGCAGGAAATACAAATCCATTAGATGGGGGATCAACTACCCAGTCACGAATACGGGATTTTATCTTATCTTCTTCCTCAATATATGTAAGACCAGCATCTGAAAGAGAGACAGGACATATGGCACATAATACGTATTCAAATACTTCTATAGAATCGTCAAGGTTTTGCCTATCCTTAGTCTTGGTCATAATATCGTAGGCATCATGGAAAAATAGGATTAGGTAATTTCCATCGTAATCGTAGTTGTCTATTATTAGTTTGTAAAACTCATCAAGGAGTTCACTATCCTTAAGTTCACTTTTTTTAAGTCTCATAAGGGAATTTTGCCTTTTATTAGAGAAATCATTATCAAGGGGAAAGTCTAATTTTAAAACATTATTACCCATATTACCTGATAGGACTTTCTTGGCAATCTCAAGGTATTTAAACATTTCATCTTCTTCTAAGTTTAAGAAAAACTCATTAAACTTAGAGATAATCTTCTTTTCACTATTGATATAGCAGCCACTTAAGTTAGTGAATGTAGTGTGACCTTTGGTAAACCGCTTCCTAAGCTCTAAAATATCTTTTCTTTGCATATATAATCCTCACAATCAAATTTAAATAATAAATCTATCCTATATAGATTTAATAGCATGCCTAATTTACTATAATAGCCTTAAAATGTCAAGAAAACAAAGGTGGCTAACATAATATTCAGAAAGTAGGTGTTTTCAAATAAAGTATGTTATAATTAGAAATATTAAGTATAAAGGGGGAGTGTTAAGATTATGAAAGAATTGTTAATAGGTAATGCAGCAATTGCAAGGGGGGCTTATGAGCATGGTGTGACTGTAGCAACAGCTTACCCAGGTACACCAAGTACCGAGATAACAGAAGAAATTGTTAAATATGATAATATTAATGCCCAGTGGTCACCAAATGAGAAGGTGGCTTTGGAGGTAGGGATTGGGGCCTCTATTGCAGGAGCTAGGACCTTAGTTTCAATGAAACATGTTGGTTTAAATGTGGCAGCAGATCCACTTTTATCTATCTCATATCCAGGTGTAAATGCAGGTTTAGTTATTGCTGTTGCAGATGACCCAGGCCAGCACAGTTCTCAAAATGAACAAGATACAAGATATTTTGGTATGTTAGCAAAAATCCCTGTGATAGAGCCATCAGATAGTCAGGAGTGCAAGGATTTTCTGGGAGAAGCACTAGATATAAGTGAAGAATTTGATACACCGGTTATACTAAGGCTTACTACCAGGGTATCCCACTCCCAAAGTCTTGTAGAAATAAATGAAAAAGAAAACATAGAAATAAAGGATTATGATCAGAATCCTAATAAATACATAGTAGCTCCAGCTGTTGCCAAAAAAAGAAGGGTAGTTGCGGAGGAAAGGTTAAGAAAGTTAGAGAAATTTGCAGAAAATACAAGCTTAAATAAAGCCGAATATAAAGATTTAA
>JAAYSX010000016.1 GCA_012518255.1 Candidatus Epulonipiscium sp.
ATGCACGTGGTCCTTGGTCTCCACCCTGGGATACACAGAAGATTACCGCTCCTTGCTCACCTTTTTCTTTAAGTGCTTCTAGAAGAGCTTTATATTCAGCTGTTGTCCATGATCTGTCTCCTTCAAGATTAAACATATCTAATAAACCGTGTTCTTCTAACATATCCTTATTAAATGCCATAAGGAATGGTGCTGATGAAATTGGGTACATATACATTTCGCCATTTGCACCACATGCTTGAATAATATTATCATTATCTACGTCTGCAACAAATTCATCTGTAAACATATCACTAAGGTCAGCTAACACTCCGTCTTTACCATATGACACAATACGTCCTGGAGCATCAAATAGTACGTCGGCCATTGTTCCGCCCTGGATAGCTGTTGTAATCTTTTCTGGTCCTGATGCAAAATCTATCATTTCCATATTAACTTTTATATTAGGGTATTTTTTATTAAATGCTTCTATAATTTCTTCCTCATACTTACCTGGCATATCATCTACAACTTCAAAGTTAGGGAAGTTCCACCATGTAATTTCTGCTTCTAAATCATTTACATCTCCAGGTACTTCATCAGTTTCTGCTGTATCAACATCTTCAGTTTCTGGTGTTTCAGTTTCTGGCGTTTCTGGGGCCTCTGCCTTTCCACAACCTGATAAAGCTGAAACTCCAACCATACTTGCTAACAATAATGCGAATATCTTTTTCATATTAATCCTCCTCATTTATATGTATTCATTTGATTATATAAAAGTCTTAGAGACTTAAATACCTGCCTTATTTACTTTTAAAGCATTTACATATCTTTGTGTAATTTCCCTTGGCCTTGTAATAGAAGTTCCAGCAACTACAGAAAAGACACCTTGTTCTATGGCCTTATTCATTTCTTCAGGTGACCATATCCCGCCTTCAGCTATAACTGGAATATCCACCTTATCTACTAATTCCTTCATCATATCAAAGTTTGGTAAAACTACATCCCTTGTATAAGAGGTATAGCCACTTAGAGTTGTTCCTACAATATCAAATCCTAGTTTTGCTGCAATAATACCCTCTTCTACAGTTGAGCAATCTGCCATAAATAATTGGTTAGGATATTTGCCCCTTACTTCTTTAAAAAATTCCTCAAAATCTATTCCGCCGGGTCTTAAGCGGTTTGTTCCATCTGTTGCTATTATATCAGCTCCAACATCTACTAAAGAGTCAATTTCATCTAGTGTAGGAGTTATGTAAATCTCACTATCTGGATAATCTTTTTTTATTAGGGCTATAATAGGTAGATCTACAACTTCTTTAATCTCTTTGATATCTTCGACTCCATTAGCCCTTATACCCACTGCACCTCCAAGCATAGCAGCATAGGCCATACGTGACATAATATATGAACTATGTAAAGGCTCATCTTCAAGTGCTTGACAAGATACTATTAGGCCATTTTTAATTTTGTTTAATATCTCTTGATTTCCCAATACTACACCCCTTTCTTTTAGTTATTTTTACTATAAACGTATTATATACCAATAAATAAATTTTTTCAAGTCTTTTATTAAAAAAATATTTCTTTCTTATTTCTATTGATAATAAACAAGCAAAATGATATAATTTCAAATATAATAGTAGATTTTAACAAAATTTAAAAAGGAGATGTTTTTTATGTCATTTGATACGTCAATGTTTAAAGGTATCACTGTAGCATTTAATGCCTGTTATGATAAGTATGGGAATGTAGACCTTGATTCAGTAAAAAAGCAGCAAACTGGTATAGGGAAATAGGAGTAAAGGGTCTATATGTATGTGGAAGTACTGGTGAAGGATTCCTTATGGATTTAGATGAAAGAAAGCAAACCTTAGAAGCCGTTATGGATTCTGTTGGTGGGGATATGAGCATTATAGTTCATGTAGGTGCTGCTGCAACCCATCAGGCTGCTGACCTTGCCAAACATGCTGAAAGATTAAAAGCTGATGCTACTTCTGCTGTCCCAAGTGTATACTATAGGCCATCGGAAGAAAGTATAGAAAGACACTGGAATGAGATAACAGAAGCTGCAGATTTACCGTTTTTCATATATAACATTCCCCAATTAACAGGCTACAATCTTTCAATGGATCTATTTAATAAGATGCTTAAAAACGAAAGGGTTGTAGGTATTAAAAATTCATCAGAATCTACAGAACAGATTCTAACATTTAAGGAAGCGGGAGGGAAAGACTTTATAGTTCTTAATGGACCAGATGAGCAGTATTTAGCAGGTAGAATGATGGGAGCAGATGGTGGAATTGGTGGTACATATGGTACTATGCCAGAACTTTACTTAAGACTTGAAAGATGTATTAGTGCAGGAGAGTTTGAACAAGCACAAAAATGGCAGGTTATAATTACAGGTCTTATTAAACGTTTGGTTTCTTTCCCATCCATGTATGGTGCATCAAAAGCAATAATCCGTATGCGTGGTATAGATATAGGTGATCCTAGGCTGCCCTTTCTACCAGTTCCTAATGATTATCCAGGTATTAAAGAATTATACGATGATATTATAAAATATACAAAGATTGCTAATGCTAATAAGCAAATATAAAATTTTAAATTAAACTTTTAAGCAATGAAAAAGGCTTTGGTTACATACAATAAGTAATCAAAGCCTTTAATCTTTAATATAATTTTTCTGATACTGCTTCTGATGTAAGCTCCTTGTTTAACTTAGAATTATCATAGCTATGCTTAAAATACTCAGCATATAATAAATCTAAAAGGTATAGCTGGGATAATTTAGCTGATAAGGAGCCACCTTGTAAAGGCCCTTCGTTAGCACCGCAAAGTAAAGTGATATCCGAGTGGGCAGTTAGGGGGGATTTAATAAATCTAGTAATACATATTATTTTGGCTCCCCTTTGTTTAGCAATATCTACTACCTCTATTGTATCCTTAGTAGAACCTGAATATGATATTGCTATAGCAACATCATCTGGAGTAAGCAAGGCTGCCCTCATAGATTGTAGGTGGGAATCATTGATAAACTCAACCTTAGGGGTGATTCTCATAAACTTATTGGTAGCCTCCATTGCGGTAACCATAGAGGTTCCTACACCGAAGAAAACAATCCTCTTTGCCCTTAACATAAGTTTAACTGCTTCATCTATATCATCCGTTTTAATAAGGTCAAAAGTTTCATTTAAGGCATTTAAATTGGTGTGAAGTACTTTTTTTGCTACATCTAAGGTTGAATCATCCTGGCTTATTTTGTCAGATAGTGGCTGGGCCTCTTCAGTATCAGATGTAAGTCCCTGGGCAAGCATCATTTTAAAATCCTGATAACCTTTAAGATTTAATGTTTTGCAAAATCTAAATACGCTCGTGTCTCCTACATTGCATTTTTCAGCAAGATCTGTAATTGACATATATAGAACATCTTTAGGGTTATTTAAGACAAACTCCCCTACCTTTTTCTCAGCCTTTGTAAAATTATTAAATTGCAATCTAATTTGAGTAAAAATATCTATATCCATAATACACCCTCCTATTATATGTTGTTTTGCAGAGCAAGGTATGTAGCCCCTAGTAATCCAGCATTATTACCTAGGCCAGCTTTTTTTACTTTAACATTAGTAAAACTTTGCATTATCTGATTATGCAATTTATTGTTAATTTCCTTTACTATATATTCTTGATTTAAAATACCACCACCTAAAATAAGACAGCCAGGATTAAATACATGAACTAAAGAGGTAAGCCCTAGGACTATTTCATCAACCCAATTATCAATAATAATCTTTATCTTTTTATTCCCCTTATGAAACTCTTCAAATATTATCCTTCCATTATTAAAACTGGAATCTTCCTCCATACACTTCCTTACCAAGGCAGTGGTAGATGCATATTGCTCGTAACATCCTTTTTGCCCACATCCACAGTCTAACCCACCAGGATGCGTTATAATATGGCCAAATTCCCCAGCCACCCCTTGACTACCACCATATATTTCACCATTAATAAGAATAGATCCTCCAATCCCTGTACCATAGGTTAAGCATAAAAAATCCTTATAATATTTACCCGCACCATAATAGGCTTCACCCAAGGCAGCTGAGTTTACATCATTTTCTACAGTTACTGGAACCTTAAACTTATTAGATATTATTTTTCCTACCTTCATGCCAGTATAATTAGGTATATTCTCATTTGCAAATACAATTGTTCCTGTATTAGGATTGACCTGTCCTGCTGTGCTAATACCTATCCTATCATAGCCATCATATGAAGATATAATCTGGCACACCTTTTTCATAATGTGCTCCCCACCCCTCTTACCCTCAGATGGATATTCATTGCTATTTAAGATTTTACCGTTAGGCTCAACCATTGCAACCTTAATAGCAGTTCCTCCTATATCTAAAGCCAGTATATTCAATTTGTATCACCCCTACCATATAATATTTTCTATATATCAAGTATACACATAAGGGGTAAGTTTTTCAATGACAAATATAAATAAAAAATATTTTTCCCATTATCTAATTATGCTATAGTAATTATTATAAGAATATATTATTTTACTTAAGTAATAATTTTGCTATACTTAAGTATAAATGGAAAATTATTTAAACTGCGTTTAAAGGAGATAGATATGTCTAACTACCATGAAGATATAAAAATTAAAGAAACACTTAGGCTAAGGGAGATTATAGATATACTGCCTGACTTTGTTTTCGATTTTTTTAGGGGTATAGAAATGACAACAAGTACAAAAACTAGGATAGGATATGG
>JAAYSX010000017.1 GCA_012518255.1 Candidatus Epulonipiscium sp.
AGGCCTTTTACTCTTATATTGTCAAATCCTGCTATTTCTTTAAGCAGCGGTGTAACTTCATTTATTGCAAGGCCAAACTTACTCTCTTCCTCTGACACATTAACCTGGATTAATATATCCACTATAAAATCCTTTTTAGCAGCTTCTTTATTAATCATCTTAGCCAGCCTTAAGCTATCTACTGAATGTATAAGCTTAACCTTGTCTATAATATGCCTTACTTTATTGCGCTGCAAGTGGCCTATAAGGTGCCAGTTTACATCACTAGTAAATTGAGAATGTTTTGTTTCAAGCTCCTGAACCCTGTTTTCCCCAAAGTCAAGGATTCCTAACTCCTCTACCTCTTTCATTTCCTCTATTGTTCTGGTTTTAGTAACTGCAATTAATTTAATATCCTCCGCTGATCTACCGGATTTTTTAGCAGCTTCCTCTATATTCTTATTAATTTCTTCTATTGAATTATAAATCAATTTTACACATCCTTATTGCTTTGAATTTTTTACATCCATATTTCTTAAAAGTTGTTCCTCGCGTATATTTTTTGGGTTTGTAACGATTTGATCAAATTGCTTAAGCCCATTTGTAGAAGTAGATTTAACAATACAATATTCTTCATTTTCGGTTAGTATTTCAATAGGCTTAAATTTAGTTATTCGGCCATTCACTACATATACTCCCCTTGCTGTGGATACCTCCGATAGCTGATACTTGCTATTTGTACTAGGCTCAACTATAGTATCCTGTAACCTTAGCTCTTGATTGTCTTCTAAATCCTGGAGGACATGTGTGTAGCCACCGTCTTCATATTGTATATTGAGTTTTACAAAAGTACTAGTAGATAAATCACCACTAATCTTCATAACACCTGTGCCCTCATCTGAATTAATAATATATTCTGTTGGTATCTTAATAAGATTCCTCTCTGATATTGCACTTGCTGGTATTTTAAGTCCATTATACTTGTACTCAAGAGATTTAAAAGATACTGACCTTCTATTAAGAAACAGATCTAGTTGATCCCTTGAAGAAAATATAATCTTATATAGGTCTTCATTTACCTCTATATTTTCTTCAATATAGAGGCTAAATTCAGCTCCCATATCTTCCAAAAGTATAAAATCATGTTCCTTTCCCACTTGAAATTTATCGGCCCAAAATTTAGGCACATAGGAAACCATCTTCCATGTATTATCTTTAACTATTCTATATGCTGGATCATTTTCCCCAATAATATCACCTGATATGGTACTTATATTTGGGTACTTCTTATTAATATCTTCCTCTTTAATTGTACTTATGTTTTCTAGAGTAAACTTATCTTCATATCCATCAGTATGATATGAAATTATTCCTGGCTGGTCTGCCCTATAAGTCTCAGCATTACTACTTAATTTAGAAGATATACCTTCTTTTTGGTTTTGTAGGGAATTTAAAGCACCTGCACTATCCTTCATATGTACATTTTTTCTTTTTGCAACTTCATATTCTACTTGTCTCTTTAGTTCGTGTGCATCTTCTAATGTACCTGTTTTTGATTGCATATGGTATATCTCAACATAGTCCTTAATATTATTATTAATTTCCTGTATTTCATTTTGAAAATAAGATATATCTTGTCTCTTTTCTTGTACTCTTTCTATATCAGCTTCAACACTTTGAAGGCTCTGTTCTAATTCTAGTGACTGTGATGAATCTAGTATCTGGTATATACTACCACCTTTCCTAACCCTATCACCTTCTGCTGCAATTAGATTCATATTACCCTCTTTTGTATTATTAACAACAGTTTCATTTCTTACAACTAATCCTTCAAAAACATCACTGTTATCTATAGTTCCCATCTGCACTGTTTGATAGGAAATAACTGGCTTTTGAGTTGCCTCTATCACAATTCCAATTACATAGATTACTCCTATTATAAATATAAATAAGAATGAAATTCTTCCTATTAGAAATTTAATCCTTCTTCTTTTTGCCTGTTTTCTTCTTCTTTCATAAACTCTATCCTTGGCTGTTTGTGGGGTATTTCTTGGGGGTTGTTGCTTTTTTTTATAGTTTTTTTTCATATATCCACTTCCAGTTCATTTTTCTAGGATAAATTATAATATCCCTCATATTATATAATATAATGTATTACCACATAAGGCAAGCTAAATAAAGCTTATGGTCCATATACTTTAACCAAGAACACTGGTATATGAGCCATAAGCTTTTACTTTAATAAATATTAAATTTATAGGATAATACAGATAAGCCCGCCACTACCTTCATTAATGACCTTTTGTAAGGTCTGTTGCAATTTATCCTGGGCATCTACTGGCATATGATATAGTTTGTTCTGTAGGCCTTCATTGACTAGTTCGTGAAGGGATTTACCAAATATATTAGATTCCCATACTTTTTTAGGATCTGTTTCAAATTCCTTGGTCAAGTATTCTACTAGTTCCTCGCTTTGCTTTTCTGTTCCTACAATAGGTGAAATATCTGTTTCTATATTGGCTTTAATAATATGGTAACTTGGGGCATTGGCCCTTAACTTAACTGCATACTGATTGCCATGCTTAACAAGTTTAGGCTCTTCAAGGACTAATTCCTCAAATACCGGGGTTACAACTCCGTAGCCTTTTTGCTTTACTTCATGTAAGGCATAGGATACCTTATCATATTCTTTCTTAACATCTGATAATTGTCTTATTAATTTAATAAGTTCATGGTCCCCGCTAATTTCCATATCAGTTGTTTCTGATAATATCCTATAAAACAAATCATCTTCTGTAGTTATGTCTAACTTTACAATTCCATCTCCAAGCTGAATTTTTTCTAGGAATACATTTTTGATTATTTCTTCATCTTTAAAGTTCTGGAGTGAACCTTTAACTTCCCTAATATTATTAAGGGGATAGACTATCTCCTTAATCTGATTTATTAGCTGGTTATTAAGCCAGTGATCATTTTCTAGGGTCTCTATCCAGCGCGGAAATCTAAACTGCATCTCACTAAGTGGAAATTCATACAGGACCTTCTCAAGGAGGCCATGTATATCATCGATTTTAATCTGGGCTACATTCATGGGTACAACTGGTACGTTATACCTAGCAGATAATTCCTTAGCTGTCTCTATATTCTCATTGTCATAAGGACGGTTAGTATTATAGACAACTATAAAAGGCTTACCAAGCTCTTTAAGCTCTTCTATTACCCTTTGCTCAGCTTCCTCGTAATCTGTTCTTTCAAACTCAGTAACACTACCATCTGTTGTTATTACAATGCCTATGGTTGAGTGGTCTGTAATAACTTTTTGTGTCCCTACTTCTGCAGCTTGTGCGAAGGGAATTTCTTCGTCAAACCAAGGCGTTTTTACCATTCTTGGTGTCTCATTGTACATATGCCCATCAGTATCTGGTATCATATAGCCTACACAATCTATCATTCTAACCTTAACTTCTAAATCCTCCCCTACAGATATAGGGATTGCTTCATTAGGAATAAATTTCGGCTCTGTTGTAGTAATCATCTTGCCATCTCCACTTTGTGGTAGTTCATCCTTAGTTCTTTCCTTATTATGCTCATTATTAATATTAGGAATTACTAATTCCTCCATAAATCTTTTAATAAAGGTAGATTTACCACTTCTAACTGGGCCTACTACTCCTATGTAAATATCACCATTTGTACGGTCTGAAATATCTTTATATACATCATAATTTTCCATAAGTTCCTCCTTATTGGCATTTACATTTTAATGTATGGGTACACTAAAATATATGATGTATATTCAAAGATATTCCTATTAATTATTCTTCCCACATTAAATCTTCTTGATTGTGTTCATCCTTTTTATCCCTTACCATTAAACTATATAGAGCTTTGTCTGCTGGGTAGTCTTCAAATAAGGTTTTATATACTGCATCTATTATTGGCATTTGAACATTGTATTTCTCTTTTAGCCTGTAAGCTCCCTTAGCTGTATGAACCCCTTCTACAACCATATTAACCTTGTCTAGAGCTTCTTCAAGTGTGTTCCCCTGTCCTACAAGCTCCCCTGCATATCTATTACGGCTATGGGGACTAGTACATGTAACAATTAAATCACCAATACCTGAAAGCCCACTAAATGTGTGCTGATTGGCCCCCATTGCGACCCCAAGGCGGGTTATTTCTGTAAGACCCCTAGTCATTAGGGCAGCTTTAGTATTATCTCCATATCCCATTCCTTCTAAGGCGCCTGCTGCAAAGGCAATTACATTCTTAAGTGAACCACCAAGTTCCACTCCAATTAAATCAGGATTGGTATATACCCTAAAATAATCTGCCATAAATAGGCTTTGCACTTCATGGGCAGCCTTTCTTGACTTAGATGCTACTGTAACTGTAGTAGGTATCTTTCTTGAAACTTCCTCTGCATGACTTGGCCCTGACAATACAACAATATGGTTATTTGGAAGTTCTGACTGTATAACTTCTGATAGCCTATACAGGGTACTATATTCTAGTCCCTTAGATACATTTACGATTATCTGGTCATCCTTTATAAAGGGAGCCATATTTTGTATATTCTCACGCATAAAGGCAGATGGAATAGCTATAACAACTACATCCTTATCTTCTACAGCCTCTTCTATACTGGTAGTAAGCTTAATATCTTCTGGGATTTTAATACCAGGTAGGCATCTTTTATTTTCTCCATCTTGTATAATTGCATTTTTTTCTTCCTCTTGGTAGCACCATATGGTTACCTCATGCTTATTATCATGTAAGACTAAGGCAAGGGCTAGGCCCCAACTTCCTGCTCCCATAACACAAACTTTTTTACTCATTTTAACACCTTCCTTATTTCTTTTCCCCAAGTTTAGATTCTGTTCCTTTTATTAGTCTTGAAATATTACCTCTGTGCTGGTATATAGCTAGTATTGGTATTAGTGTGATTAATATTACAGCTTCAATAAAAAATTCTTCTCCCCTATATAGTAGGGTTAACATAATTGGCGCACTTATTGTAAGTAGTATAGATCCAAGTGATACATATCTAGTAAAAAATACTATTACAATAAATACAAGCATAGCTGTAAGTCCTATACGGTAATCAATCATTAGCAAGGTAGCTGTAGATACAGCTATTCCTTTGCCACCCTTAAATTTAAAGTATATGGGCCAGTTATGGCCTAAAATTGCGCCAAGACCTGTATATATAGATATTATTAAGGCTGGAAGCTGTGTGCCGGCAAATAAAATATTTGTAATTAGTATAGCAAAAACTGCTTTTAACATGTCAAATATAAATACTACAAGGGCTGTCTTAAATCCAAATACCCTAAGTGCATTGGTTGTGCCTGCATTACCACTACCGTGCTTTTTAATGTCTACCCCTTTAATTTTACCAAGTATAATTGCTGTTTGAACACTACCTAGTAAATAGCCAATTATAACAATTAATCCCCTGTTCATTATTTATCCTTTCCTGCTTTCTCCCTAACTATAAAATGAATAGGTGTCCCCTCAAATCCAAAAGCATCTCTCATTTGATTTTCTATATATCTTAAATATGAAAAGTGCATAAGCTTCTTATCGTTTACAAATAAAATAAAGGTCGGTGGTTTTATACTAACCTGGGTAGCATAAAATATTTTTAGGGCCTTTCCTTTATCACTTGGTGGCTGATTCATAGCCATAGCCTCATAGAGGACCTCATTTATAACCCCTGTGCTAATACGTATAGATTGATTAGCTGCTACTGTATTAATCATCTGAAATAATTTATTTACCCTTTGGCCTGTTTTAGCTGAGATAAACATTCTAGGTGCATAAGGCATATAAGATAAGTCCATGGCCAGCTCCCTAAGATGTTTGTTCATAGTATTGCTATCCTTATCAATCATATCCCACTTATTAACGACAACTATTGATCCCTTGCCACTTTCATGGGCTATGCCTGCAACCTTAGTATCTTGCTCCGTGACACCTTCATTGGCATCTATCATAATTATAACAATATCCGCCCTTTCTACCGCAGATATTGTACGTATAACACTATATCTTTCTATAGCTTCCTTTACCTTGCTTTTTCTCCTAAGCCCTGCTGTGTCTATAAATGTATATTTTTGGCCATCTATAACTACATCAGTATCTATTGCATCCCTAGTAGTTCCTGCTAGATCACTAACAATCACCCTATCTTCACCAAGGATTTTATTAATTAAGGAGGACTTACCTACATTAGGCTTACCTATAACTGCCACCTTAATAACATCTTCATCATCACTGCCCTCTTTTTCTTCTGGGAAGTGTTTTACAACCTCATCTAACATATCTCCCATATTAAGGGACTGGCTTGCTGAGATAGGTATAGGCTCCCCTAGTCCTAAATTATAAAATTCGTATATACCCATCATTTGATTTCTCATATCATCAACCTTATTAACTACAAGTACAATAGGTTTTTTTGATTTTCTAAGCATATTTGCAACTTCTTGATCTGCATCTACAACTCCAGTTTTGGAATCAACTAAAAATATAATAACATCTGCAGTATCAATGGCAACCTCTGCCTGCATCCTCATTTGACTTAATATATAGTCGTCAGTATCAGGTTCAATACCCCCTGTATCAATTAAAGTAAATTTATGATTTAACCATTCAACATCTGCATAAATCCTATCCCTTGTTACCCCTGGTTGATCATCTACTATTGATATTCTTTCACCTGCCAACCTATTAAATAATGAAGATTTACCTACATTAGGTCTTCCTATAATGGCTACTATTGGTTTACTCATTGCATTTACTCCTTTGTTTGTAATATTAATCTAATAAATTCCCCACCATTATTTTCAGCAATGGTAACAGGTATCTTTAATCTATCTGATATATCAGTAACTGTCATATCGTCTAATAAAATATCCTCATCGGCCTTTAGCATAGTATCAGATAATAATAGGCTATCACCTAAATCCTTATCTTTAAGCTGGCTAACAATGTCCTGACCTGTTAAAAGGCCTGTAACAGATACAAACTCACCAAAAAAGTGGTTTTTTATGGGGTAAACCAAAAAGCTTGTATTAGGTGCCTTCTCCTTTAACTTTTCTACCTGGCTTATTATAAATTTCTCTGCCAAAACACCAGTAGCTATGGAAATTGTTCTTTCCTCCATATTAACTTCTGCTTTTTCTAAGGCTTTATCTAGTTCATGCTGGAATCTAACCAACATACCAACCCCATTTTCTAGTACTGGAAAATCCTCATAAGCCTTATAAGCTGGCAACTTATAATCTGCTGTTACATAAAACTCATCTGCAGCAAAGACAAATCTAGTCCCCATCTTCTCAAGATAGTAATCCTGCCACTTATGAACAGTTTCAATAACTTCATATGCATCTTCCTTGCCAATGGCTTCAAGCTTTGCAAGCCCTTCTCTATAATCTGATAATCCAACAGGCACTATGGTTAAGGATAAGATATTGGGTATAAATTGACTTAAATCTCCTATGGTTCTATCAAGTAATTCACCATCATTTATACCCTTACAAAGAACTATTTGACCATTAATTTTGATACCTGCATCTGTTAGGTATTTAAGCTGGTTAATTATATCACCAGCAAATCTATTATTAAGTAGGGATATCCTAGCCTCTGGGTCTGTAACATGTATAGATACATTCATGGGTGATAGATTATAATAAATAATCCTGTCCATATCTTCCTTAGACATATTGGTCAGGGTTATATAGTTACCATGTAAATATGAAAGTCTCCAATCATCATCCTTAAAATATACACTTTCCCTCATATGGGGTGGTAACTGATCTATAAAGCAAAACTGGCATTTATTATGGCAGCTAATTAGATCATCCATTAGGTCCGTTTCAAATATAAGGCCTAGGTCTTCACCTTCATCTTTTTCAATATCCAAAATCCATTGTTCTTTGTTATGTTTTTCTATTAAAACTTCTATATATTCATTTTCTATTAAATATCTATAATCAAAAACATCTTTTATATTATTGTCATTAATAGCAAGAAGAATATCATTTTCCTCAATCCCCATATAACTTGCAATACTATCTTCCATAACTTCTTTAATTATATGAGGTTTGTATTTGCTACTTGTCTCCAACTCTTTCATCTCCTAAACTAATAAACTAGATCAAATGCATTTTGTATTAGCTCTATACTACTAGCTCTTATCTCTACTACATCAAATCTACAGTTATAGTTATTTATATTGTTTATAAGTAAATAATATAATGCTACCTTTGAGATATTTCTTTGCTTGTAGTAATTTACAGCCTCCCTAGGATAGCCATAGGAGTTATCTTTCCTGTATTTAACCTCTACAAAAACAATATAATCTCCCTGCCTAGCTATTATATCTATTTCTCCTAATTTGCATCTAAAGTTCCTTGTAATTATTTTATAATTTAAGCCCTTTAAATAATTGCAGGCCACTTCCTCTGCCATATTTCCTATTGATCTATTGTTTTCTTTCACCTTTATTCACCTGTCTTTGAAGATAATCAATATCAGTTATAAAAACCAATATTTCTGCAACAATTTCGTACAGCTCAGGCGGAATATCTTCACCTATTTCTAGCTGTGTTAGCATCTTTGCCAATTTTTCATCTTCATAAACAGGAACATCGTATTTCTTTGCAGAATCTAGTATGTTTTGTGCTACCAGACCCGAACCCTTAGCTACAACCTTTGGGGCAACATCTTCATAATCATAGGATAAAGCAACTGCTTTTTTTCTGCTATTTTTGTTCATATAGACCTCCTATGCCTTTGTATCAAAGCGGTAACGCCCTGGTTTTACTTCTTGTTTAACTTCCTCTTCTAGGGTAAAGTTTTCTTCCATACTTACATAAGAGACAGAGCTTAAATCATACCCCTTATTTTTTAAACCACCCTTAAGCAAATCAATTTTACCTTTAACTATATCTTCTATTTCCTTACTTTCAGTCTTAAACTGGACACTTATTTGATTATTATACTTTCTTATATAGCTTTCTACCGTCCCAAGGTAAACTGTTTCTAAGGAAATTAACATACTAGCTTCCTTATAGCTTTGCTTATGTTTCTTTTCCTTATTAAATATATAAAGTTCCCCATGCTTATATTGATTGTTTATAAGTAGCGGAATATGTATAATTGTATCATATTTACTTGAAATATTTAAGAATTCAAGGTTAGATTTAACATTGGAATATAAAGATAGCCTCTCTTCCCTGGGCCCTCTATCATCTATTTTCTCTAGTCCATCAGCAAGCTTATATATTTCCTTATAAAGTTCTTTTATATTTTTAAGCTTTAGGTCACTCTTATTTTTGATATTTTTAGGGTCTACAAATAAAAGCTCTTTAAAAATATTAGATATTTCTTCCTTAATTTCAGTAAGGTTTTTTCCATTTAAAGAAGACAAAGAGGCCTTGCTAAGGTTACCATCTTTGTCAAATATTTGCTCTATTAATTGTGATTTATCTTCTGATCCCGATTCAATTTGCTGGTCGTTTTCCAGGATAGGTAAGTCAGATTTGCTAGTCTGGTTAGTCCTATTATCTAGGTCAGCCTTATTTTCTAAATGGCCCTGCTGCTGGCTATCTAGTGCTTCCTTTAAAATTGTATGTACCTTTTCCAAAAATTCAGGGTTATCACTTTCTAGTATATTATCTATAATTTGCTCTAACTGACCCTGTAGTTTAATCTCCCCATTTTCATATGCCTCAACCTGACTAAGGCTACTTGGCGTTATGGGTATTTCATTTTCAAGCATTGAAAGTAATGAATCCATGGATAGATTTGATGATTTAAGACCTATCTCAAGCTGCCTTATACTATCCTTATTAATTGGAAGCATTTTTTGCATTAAAGATTTAACTGCCCTTTGGGAAGTTTCCGTAACTTCTAAATTTAATTCTTTTAAAATATTATCTACATCTATATCAGTATCCTGACCCTTACCCTCATTAGCGGTAACAGCCTCCATTATAACCTGTTTACCAACTATATCTTTAACTACGAAGGTTACCTTCTCACCTATATGTAGATTAAGTGCATTATTAAGTGTAGCCTCAAATACGCTACCATCTTCAAGCATTAGCTTTATTTCCTTTTGCATACTGTCAATTATTTCAACACTAAATAAGTCTCCAATCTTTATGTTTTGGAGTAAAAGCTTATTTACACCATCAGAAAGTGTCTTACTTACTTGATTATCTCCAGTTTGTATAGTATAGGAACCCTCATGTCTATTTAGTGAAATATCCATAATTAACCCTCCTAGTTATGCAAAATATTATTTAGAAAGCTCATTCTATGAATTTTTGTAGGTCCAAACTCCTTTATAGCTGTTTTATGGTCAAAACTTCCATACCCCTTATTAGATTTCCAGTTGTAATTAGGATACAAGCTATCATATTCTATCATTATACGATCCCTTGTGACTTTTGCTATAATGCTTGCTGCAGCAATGCTTATACTTTTGTAGTCTCCTTTAACAATAGAATGTTGTTTTATGTTGGCATTAGCTAAGGGAATGGTTTGATTTCCATCAACAAGTATTAGGTCTATTTCTTGTTCCATATTAAATACGGCATACTCCATAGCTTTAAATGTAGCTTGGAGTATGTTTATCTGATCTATTATTTGGGGCTCTACTATTCCCACGCCTACTGCTATTGCCTTATCCATTATTTCATCATAAAGCCTATTTCTTTCTTCTTCAGATAGTTTTTTAGAGTCATTAATACCGTCTAGCTTAAGATTATATGGCAGAACAACTGAAGCTGCTACTACTGGGCCAGCTAATGGTCCCCTGCCTGCCTCATCAACACCTGCTAAAAGGTATCTCCCATTATCCTCAAAGACTTTATCAAATTCCAGCATATAGTCTACTCTTTCTATATCTTCAAGGTATTTATTATATTTATCCTTATACTGCCTGCAAATTTGCTGAACACCCTTCCTAGGGTCCTCCTGGAATCTTACAATAAGGTCTGGTATAAGTTTAATATTTTCTTCTTTAAAAATTTGCCTTATTTCTTTAATTGTCATCTTTAGGCCTTTCAATTGTAATATTACCTAGCTTGCCCGCCCTAAATTCATCAAGTAATATTTGTGCTGTACGAAGTTGGTCAACTTCTCCTCCTGCAATAATAAAACCTCTTTTTCTTGCGATTTTATCAAATATAATATCAGGGCTATCCTGGTCTTCTATTTGGATTTTGTATCTATTAGTTAGTGCATCAGGTTCAATAGTTTCAAGTCTCTCTATTAGTTTATAGGATAGGGTAACTACATCTAGTATATCATCCTTTATAGATCCTATAAAAGCTAGGTCAAGGGCAACATTTTTATCCTCGAACTTAGGCCATAAAATTCCTGGTGTATCTAAAAGTTCAAATCCCTTTCTAATCTTTATCCACTGCTTTCCTTTTGTAACACCAGGCCTATCACCTGTTTTAGCACTGGCCTTTCCGGAAAGTTTATTAATAAAGGTAGACTTGCCCACATTAGGTATTCCAACTATCATAGCCCTAATAGGCCTATTTATTCTGCCCCGCTTACGGTCAGCTTCTATCTTGTCCTTCATTATATCTCTTGATACCTGTATTACCTTATTAACCCCAGCCCCGTCTATTGAATTTACCTCTACTACATGGGCACCTTGGTTTTCATACCAAGCCTTCCACTGCCTGGTTATATTCTTATCTGCCAGATCTGCCTTATTAAGTAGAATAATTTTAGGTTTATTTGGTGCAAATACATCTATATCCGGATTCTTACTACTTAATGGAGCCCTAGCATCAACGAGTTCTATTACTATGTCTATAATCTTTAAGTTTTCTATAATTATTTTCTTAGTTTTTGTCATATGGCCTGGATACCACTGTATATTCATTCTTAACACCTGCTTATATTATTTAACTAGTTTAATTCTATTAAGTGGCCATACATTAATAAAGGGCTTTGCATATATAGCCTTTCTATGAATCATTCCAAAATATCTGCTGTCCTCGCTATCATCCCTGTTATCACCCATTACAAAATATCTGTCCTCAGCTATCTCTAAAGGCAAGGAATTGTCAGCCATCATAAACTCATAGGTACTGTCTTCTTCATATAAATAAGGTTCATCTAGCTCCTTGCCGTTTACATACACCTTACCACCCCTAATATCTAAGGTATCTCCTGGCACAGCTATAACCCTTTTTATAAGTCTTGTTTTCTTATGATGAAAAGAAACAACTTCCCCTCTTTTGGGGGCTGTAAAATAATAGGGTAGCCTATTAATTATCAAGCAATCATTCGGTTCAATAGTTGGTAACATAGAACCTGTGGGTACACGTGTTGGAGTTATAACAAATCTTAAAATTACAAATGCTATAATAAATAAAAGTGCAGTGTCTAAAGCCTTTTTCACTTTACTCCTCTTTTCCTCTTATTTAACTCTCCCTATTCTATTAAGTGGCCATATCCTAAATCCTGATTTAGCATAAATTGCCTTCCTGTGTATCATTCCAAAATGCCTACTATCTTCACTATTATTTCTATTATCTCCCATTAAAAAATATCTATCCTCAGGGATTTCTATTGGGAATACATCCTCTTCCATCATAAAGACATATGTGCTATCTGGCTCATTTAAATAGGGCTCATCAAGTTCTTCACCATTTACATATACCTTGCCATCCCTAATATCTAAGGTGTCCCCTGGTACAGCTATAACCCTTTTGATAAGTTCCTTATCATTATGGAAAATTACAATTTCCCCTGCCTTTGGATTTTTAAAGTATAAAGGCACCCTATTAATGATTAAATGATCATCTATCTCTATTGTTGGAATCATAGAGCCTGTCGGGATATAAGTATGAGTTATAATAAACTTTGTAATAAAAAGTGCAATTACTATAGCAATACCAATATCCACAATCCAATTTATAATTTCCTTAAATACCTCTTTTTTTGTATATTTACCCAAATCTTACCTCTTTTCTATCTATAAAATTCCATCTTCCAAAAAGGCCATACCTTCATAAATATTTTACCTTCTATGTTATTTTCTGATACTAAGCCAATCTCCTTATGCCTGCTATCCATACTTTCACCACAATTATCTCCTAAGACAAAGTAGGAATCTTTGGGCACAATAATAGGATAATGCATATTACCTGGATCTATATCAGGTAGATCAAGCATTTCATTATTTATATATAAATTTCCATTAATTATTTTTATTTCATCTCCTGGAATACCAAATATTCTTTTCACAATACTTATCTCATTTTTTTCTGGATCAAGATGTCTAAATGTTACTATATCATGTCTTTCTGGTGTTTTTATAAGATATGTAAGTTTATTAATTAATACTGTTTCCCCATTTTTAAAGGTTGGGGACATTGAGTTTCCTGCAACATACATATTCTGAAAAGCAAATGTTGTTATTATATATACAATTAAGCCTGCAATGGCAATATCTATAACCCAATCTAATATATAGCCTCTCCAAAAGAATAGTGTTTTAGGTTTTTTATTTAAAGACTTGAGAATTTTTTTATCTGTCTTCATAAGGCCATACCACCATCCATTATTAAATTTTCGAAATCTTATTTAAACATTTTTGTATAGTGGGAAATAAGGCTTTCCCACTATACAAAAATGGGGACTATAAAAAGTCCCCATCTTTTATCGGATTAATTCCTTTACTTTAGCGTTTTTACCAACACGGTCACGTAAGTAATAAAGTTTAGCCCTTCTAACTTGCCCTCTTCTAACTACCTCGATACTTGCAATATTTGGGGAATGTACAGGCCATGTTCTTTCAACACCTACACCGTATGAAAGTCTTCTAACTGTAAAAGTCTCTCTTACTCCACCATTTTGCCTTTTAAGGACAATTCCTTCAAACATTTGAAGACGTTCACGCTCTCCCTCTTTGATTCTTACATTAACGCGAACTACGTCACCTATATTGAATTCTGGGAGATCCTTATTTAATTGTTCCTCTTCCAGAGCTCGAATAATTTCGTTCATTGCTCTTCCTCCTTATTTATCCCGGGTGTTCTTATTATGCTAGATAACAGCGGACCACCTCATTAATATTACTCTAAAATTATATCATGACTATTTTATAATTGCAATTGAATTCTTGTATTTCTTCAAAAATTTCTTATCCTCTTGGCTTAGTTTAGCATCTTTTAGCAAATCCTGTCGTCTTTCATATGTTGCAATTAAAGATTGCTCCCTACGCCACCTATCAATATTGGCATGATGCCCAGATAGTAGAACTTCTGGAACCTTTTTGCCCATGAACTCCAGAGGTCTTGTATAGTGGGGATGTTCTAGCAGAGAATATGAAAAAGATTCTTCTTCATGGGACTCTTCCTTACCCAAAACTCCTGGAATCAGCCTACAAATAGAGTCAATCATAACCATAGCAGGTAACTCCCCACCGGTTAAAATATAATCTCCTATTGAATATTCATCGGTTACAATTTCATCAATAACCCTTTGGTCTATCCCCTCATAATGTCCGCATAAAAAAATCAATTCTTCTTCCTTTGCTAATTCCCTAGCATGGCTTTGGGTAAAGGTTTTGCCTCTAGGGGTCATGTGAATGACCCGAACATTGGGATGACTTTCCCGGGTTACATCCTTATAGGCCCTATAAATAGGTCCTGGCTGCATAACCATGCCAGCACCCCCACCATAAGGATAATCATCCACCTTATAGTGTTTATTATTAGAGTAATCCCTAATATTAACTGGATTTATGGTAATTAGCTTATTTTCCTGGGCCCTTCCTATCATACTATGGGATAGGCTTGAAGAAATCATTTCAGGAAATAATGTTAATACTGATATTTTCATAGTTCCCTAAGTCCTTCTAATAAATGCACAGTCATTATATTTTCCTTAAGATTTACATCTTTAATGCAATCTTTAATTGCAGGTATAAGTATTTCTTTTGAAGACGAGCTGCTACTATCTTTAACAACGTATACATCGTTTGCAGCTGTAAATAATATATCTACAATCTCTCCTAGATCTTCCCCATCTTCTGTAACCACCTTCATATTATATAGGTCCCCTATATAATATTCGTTATCATCTAAAGGAAGGGCTAGTTCTCTAGGTATTTTTAGGACATAGGTTTTAAATCTCTCTGCCTTAGTCATATCATCTATACCCTTTAGCTTAAGAAGTACAAACTGTTTAAAATACCTTACACTTTCAATAGGAAATTCAATTAGCTCATCCCCTACTTCTACTAGCACATTATCTAAAAGTTCATATCGTGTAACATCATCGGTACTTGGTATTACTTTAAACTCACCTTTTACTCCATGAGTATTAACTATTGTTCCAATTTCCATGTACTGTCCCACTGTCTTCCTCCTTAAAACTTTAATAAAGTTAGTAGGCTTACCAAGCCTTATTACATAATAATAGGGCTAGGAAATCATCCTAACCCTTAAGTAATTATTGTGTAATTTGAACTACAACTCTCTTACTTTCCTTGGTTGCAGCTGCCTTAACAACGGTTCTTATTGCCTTAGCAATTCTACCTTGTTTTCCAATAACTTTACCCATATCATCTGGTGCAACTTTAAGTTCAAGTGTGATTGTGCGTTCGTCTTCAATCTCTATGACTTCAACTTTATCTGGTTCATCTACCAGTGCTTTTGCAACAGTCAACACTAATTCTTTCATTGAATTCCCTCCAATGTCTTACACTACTTAGTTGTTATACCGGATTTATTTAATAATGCTTTAACAGTATCTGTAGGTTGTGCTCCATTATCAAGCCATTTTTGTACTGATTCTGTTTTAATACTTAATTCGGTTGGATTTACAGTAGGATTGTAGTATCCAACTTCTTCAATAAACTTTCCGTCTCTTGGAGATCTTGAATCTGCTACAACTATTCTATAAAAAGGCGCTTTCTTTGCACCAATTCTTTTTAAACGAATTTTAACTGCCATTTCTTTCACCTCCAGCAATTACATATTATATATTTTACATAAAAGGTAGGTTAAACCTGCCTTTTTTGCCCTTAGCCATTCCAGAAAATTGTTTCATCATTTTCTGCATTTGATTAAACTGTTTAATTAAGCGATTTACTTCCTGTATACCTCGTCCTGAACCCTTGGCTATTCTTTGCTTCCTTGAAACATTTAGGATAGCTGGATTAGCCCTTTCTTCTGGAGTCATTGATAATATAATAGCTTCAACATAATCCATTTGTTTTTCATCAATTTCAACATCTTTAAACTGTGGTGTGTTAAGACCTGGCACCATATTCATTAAATCTCCTAATGGACCCATTTTCTTAACCTGCTGCATTTGATCTAAGAAATCATTAAAATCAAATTCAGCCTTTCTTAGCTTGGATTCTAGCTGACGCGCCTTTTCTTCATCTATACTTTCTTCGGCTTTTTCTATTAGGGTTAGCACATCACCCATTCCAAGTATTCTAGATGCCATACGGTCTGGATGGAAGGCTTGTAGATCATTTAGCTTCTCTCCCATACCTATAAATTTAATAGGTTTTTGGGTTACAGCCCTAACTGAAAGCGCAGCACCACCTCTAGTATCACCATCTAACTTAGTCATAACAACGCCATCAATACCTAACTGCTCATCAAAATTCTTAGCTACATTAACAGCATCTTGACCTGTCATTGCATCTACTACTAGTAGTATCTCTTGTGGTACTACTGCTTTTTTGATGCTTGTTAGTTCATCCATCAGTTCTTCATCAACATGAAGACGTCCTGCGGTGTCTATAATTACAACGTTATTGTTATTTTCTTCTGCGTGTTTCATACCTGCTTCTGCTATCTTGGTAACATTCTTTACATCTGGCATTGTAAATACTGGAACCTTAGCTTGTTCTCCTACTACTTGTAGCTGTTTAATAGCTGCAGGTCTATATATATCCCCTGCCACTAAAAGTGGTCTCTTGCCCTGGGATTTAATTAATGATGCTAGCTTGGCTGTTGTTGTAGTCTTACCAGCTCCTTGAAGCCCTACAACCATTATAACTGTAATGCCCTTGCTGGCATAAGTAATCTTGCTTTGGGTGCTACCCATTAACTCTATAAGCTCTTCGTTAACTATTTTGATAACCTGTTGCCCAGGCGTTAAGCTCTCAAGCACTTCATGGCCTAAAGCTCTTTCTTCTACCTTAGAAATAAAGTCTTTTACAACCTTAAAGTTTACGTCCGCCTCAAGTAAGGCAAGTCTAACTTCCCTAAGGGCTGCCTTTACGTCCTTCTCGGTTAATTTCCCCTTACTCCTAAGCTGCTTAAAGGCCCCTTGAAGCTTACTAGATAAATTGTCAAATGGCATAGTATAGCCTCCTAATTAATCATTCAATAATCTATACATACTCTCTATAACATCTGAGATAATAATATTATTTTGATCATCTCTATTGTCTGTTTGTATTGTCTTTAGCTTGTCTACAAGAATTGTAAGTTCCTTTTCTTGGTCTTTAAACCTTTCAACAAGGCCAAGCTTCTCTTCATAAGTATTAAGTTTGCGCTCTGCTTGCTTTATAGTATCGTGGACACTTTGCCTGCTTACATTTTCTTGTGTAGCAATCTCACTCAGTGATAGGTCCTCTAAGTAATACTTCTCTATAATATTATTTTGTTTTTTGGTTAAGAGATTACCATAAAAATCATATAAGTATGTGACTTGTAATAATTTCTCCATGGCTGTCAAGCTCCTTTGCTTTACAGATGAATTATACGCACTTTTACTTAACTTGTCAACCTTTTTTTGATAAAAACTTTTTTATTTAGTTTCCAAATAATGCCTTGGTAAATTCCTCTGGATTAAAGGGTTGTAGGTCGTCTATCTGCTCCCCAACTCCTATGAACTTAACTGGAATTTCCATCTCTGAATGAATAGCTACAATAATTCCACCCTTGGCAGTTCCATCTAGCTTGGTAAGAGCTATACCGGTAATGTCTGCTACTTCCTTAAATTGCTGTGCCTGGGAAATTGCATTTTGCCCTGTGGTAGCATCTAAAACTAGAAGAACCTCTTTGTTAGCTTCAGGAAACTCCCTATCTATTACCCTAAATGTCTTTTCAAGTTCTTTCATTAGGTTAGTCTTGTTATGAAGCCTACCTGCTGTATCACATATAAGCACATCAACATCTCTTGACTTTGCAGCCTGTATAGCATCATATACAACAGCTGATGGGTCAGCCCCCTCATACTGCTTAATTACATCAACCCCACTACGCTCTCCCCATACCTCAAGCTGATCTATAGCTGCTGCCCTAAATGTATCTGCAGCTGCTAAAAGCACCCTATTGCCATCTGATTTGAGCTGGGATGCAAGCTTACCTATGGTAGTTGTTTTACCTACACCATTAACACCAATCACTAGCATAACTGTAGGCTTTCCTTTTTCAATATTTAAACTACTATCACCTTCAGACAGTTTGCTACTTATAATATCAACAATCATTCCCTTTAGCTTACTTGGATCCTTTACCTTTTGCTCCTTTACCTGCTCCCTAAGCTCATCCATTATATTCATAGTAGTAGATACACCAAGGTCTGCCATAATAAGAGCTTCTTCTAATTCCTCGTAAAGATCCTCGTCTATTTTTGTAAAGGCACCTAAAACACTATCTACACCATCCATAATGTTATCCCTGGTTTTAGTAAGCCCCTCTGTTAGCTTTGCAAAAAAGCCCTTTTTTTCTTTCTTTTCCTCTACCTCTTCTTCCTCTGGCTCCTTTGTTAACTCTTCTTCTACATCCTCTTCAACTTCTTCTATTTCTTCTATTAAATCCTCTTCGTCTTCTTCTACATCCTCTGTTTCTCCAACTTCTTCTGTTTCTTCTATTAACTCTTCTTCTACAGTCTCTTCCAATACCTCTTCTTCTCTTACTTCTTGTTCTTCTACTTTCTCCTTTGATTTCCTTCCAAAAAACCACATTTTTATTCTTCCTCCTCTTCCACTTCATCTAATTGAATTGAGACAATTTTTGATACTCCCTTTTCTTCCATAGTAACGCCATATATAGTATCAGCTACTGCCATAGTTCCTTTTCTATGGGTAATAATTAAAAACTGCATTTCCTCTCCCATTTTCTTTAGATAATTCGAAAATCTAGCTACATTAGCATCATCAAGTGCTGCTTCAATCTCATCTAATACGGCAAAGGGAGATGGTTTAAGCCTTAAAATACCAAATAAAATTGCTATTGCGGTTAATGCCCTTTCCCCACCAGATAATAACATCATATTTTGCAGTTTTTTACCAGGTGGTCTTGCAATGATCTCAATACCTGATTCTAGCACATCATCTGTATCAGTAAGTTCTAAGAAAGCTTCCCCCCCACCAAAAAGCTCTGTAAAAACAATGTTGAAGTTATGGGATATTTTTTCGAATTCCTCCTTAAAGATGACCTCCATTGAACTAGTCAGGTTATCAATTAACTTTAGGAGGGTTTCTTCAGCTTCTAGAATATCCTCTTCATGCTTTTTCATAAATTCATATCTTTCTTTAGTCTCATCAAATTCTTCAATGGCACTAGTGTTGATAATTCCTAAGCCTTTAATTTGATCCTTGTATTCCCTAGCTGACTTCCTTAACTCATCAATGGGTCCCATATCCTTTTTATAGGCTAGGGCATCTTGGTAGGTTGCCTCATACTTTTCCCACACCTTACTATAGGAATTTTCCTTCTTAAGCATTAACTTATCTATCCTATTTTCAACCTTGTATATTTCATTTTGAAGTAGGGATAGCTGTTTACTTACATTATCCTGTTCTTGTCTTTTTTCTTCTTCCCTTAAATTATAGTTCTTAATTTTATCATTTAAAAGGTCAAGATTTTCTGATTTATCCTTAAGAATACTTTGACTCTTTTCTATTTCAAGCTTAAATTCATCTATTTCCTTTAAATATCTTTCTTTTCTTTTCTTATTATTCTCTAATTCATTATCATAGGAGCTATCTTCCATATTATTGTTTTTTAATTCTTCTTCTATTCTTGCTATTTGCTCCCTTGTAGCTTTTAAGATTTCATTTTTGGATGATATAGATACCTTATGATCAGTAATCTCAGAAGCCATTGTCTCTCTTTCTTCTATAAGCACTTCTAGTTTTTCTTGAAGGTCATATATGGCTTTTTCCATATCCTTAATTTCATTATTTGTCCTTGAAATTAAATCCTTGAAATTATATATATCCTTATTCATATTTTCTTCTTCTTTTGATAGGTTCTTTTTTTCTTCTTCAAGGCTAGCCATATCATCCTTATATTGCTCTAACTGCCTTCTTTTATTCTCTTCCTCTACTTTAAGTTCCATTAGAGATTTCTCAGTATTGCTCTTTTCTTTTTCCAGGCTGCTTAAATCTTCTAAAAGGATATATAGGCTTTTATCTAGCTTGTTCCCTTCTTCTAAAATCTTGCCAAGATCAATCTCATACTGGCCTATCTTGTTTTTAAGTTCCTTTACTTCCCTATTCCTACTAAATATATTGGCCCTATCTTTATAGAAACTACCACCAGTTATAGAGCCACCTGGATTTAATACTTCTCCCTCAAGGGTAACAATCCTATAACGGTATCTATATTTTTTGGCAAGCCTAATAGCATTATCCATATTATCTATAACTATAACTCGTCCTAGTAGGTTTTCCATAATACCACTATAGAGCTTGTCATAGTCTATTAAGGTGTTTGCAAATCCAACAACTCCAGCTTCTTTAACTATGGCCTGGGCATCCGCTCCTAGCGGGTAGCCCTTTACTGATGATAGGGGCAAAAATGTAGCCCTTCCTAGTTTATGCCTCTTGATATATTCTATTACCTGGCTGGCTGTCTCTTCATCCTTGGTTACTATGTGCTGGACACTATTTCCTAGGGCTGTATTAATTGCTAGCTCTAAGTTTTCTGGTACTGATATAAGTTCTCCAACTACGCCATAAATATTCTCCCACTTTGCCGGGTCCTTTGCTTTTAGATTTAATATATTTTTTACACTTCTATAAAATCCTTCATATTCATTTTTCATTTGTAGTAAGGCATTATATCTTGAAGATGACTTATGATATAAGTCCTCCCTACTTCTATGTAAGCTATTTACTTGCTCCTTTTTAGACCTAAGTGTTTCTATATTTTCTTCTTTTCTTCCTATATCATCCAAAAGATTTTTGTACTTAGAATTATTCTCTACCTGATGTTTTTCAACTACCTTATAGCTAGCCAAAAGATGTTCCCTATCGCTAGCCAACTTACTGTATCTATTATTAATTTGGCTTCTTCTATTGTTAATTTGCTCAGCTAATGTGTCACCATTTTCAATGCTGACTTCCATATTTGATACCCTTGATCTAGCATCATATATACTTGTTTTATGGCTTTCTATATTCCCATCCATACTAGTGATTTTATCTAAAACTAGTTTAAATTCATCTTCTAATTTATTTAGCTGCTCTATTTCAAGCTGTACTTCTTTTTTGATATCAAGCTCTTTTGACTTAAATAAATCCCTTTCTTCTTTTTGCTTTATAGATTTAGCATTTCTTCTTTTATTTTCATCATTAAGCCGACCCACAGTTTCATCTATGGATTTAATTTTTTCTTTATTAATTTTTATTTTACTTTGCTGCTGCTCTGTATCCATTTTAAGGGTCATGATCTCATTTTGGATATTTGAGCTAGATTCTTGAAATTTTAAAAGTTTTTCCCTAATGTCACTGTATGTTAGTTTAATGTCTTCTAAAGCCTTTTCGTTTTGCCTATAATCATTATTAAAAGATTCCTGGGCCTTGTTTTGTTTTGAAATTTCTTCTTCTAGTTTATCCGCCTCATCTATAAAAATATTAAGTTCTATTTCCTTTAATATTTCCCTTATATTCATATATTCTTTGGCCTTAGCTGCCTGTTTCTCTAGTGTAACAAGTCGCTTTTCTACCTCTGAAAGAATATCCTGTATTCTAACCAGGTTTTCCTGCTTTTTCTCAAGCTTCTTCTCTGCTTCAAGCTTTCTAAGCTTATACTTATATATGCCTGCCGCTTCTTCAAATAGGTTCCTTCTGTCTTCTGGCTTGGTACTTAAAATCTTATCTATCTGCCCCTGACCGATGATAGAATATCCTTCCTTACCTACACCTGTTCCCATAAAAAGTTCATGTACATCCTTAAGCCTACAAGGGGATTGATTAATTAAATATTCACTTTCTCCTGAGCGGTATAATCTTCTGGTAACAACTACCTCACTATAATCTATTGCTAGCTGCTGATCACTATTATCAATGGTCATGGATACCTGGGCATAGCCAAGTCCGCTTCTGTCTTCAGTCCCAGCGAAAATTACATCCTGCATGGTGCTACATCTAAGCAATTTAGCACTTTGCTCTCCAAGAACCCATCGCATAGCATCTGCTATATTACTTTTGCCGCAGCCATTAGGTCCAACAACTGCCGTGATACCTTGAGGTATATCAAGTTCTACAAGATCACCAAAAGATTTAAAACCCCTTACCTCTACCTTCTTTAAGTACATTTTTCACCTCTATTTATCTAGCGCTGCAAAAGCTGCCTTTTGTTCTGCTTCCTTTTTTGTTCTTCCACTACCTACCCCTAGAACCTTACCATCATGCCTAACTTCAACTTCAAAATGTTTATTGTGGTCTGGGCCCTCCTCATTAATCACCCTATATGTTAAGGGTTTTTTGCTATCTTTTTGGATAATTTCTTGTAGATGGGTTTTATAGTCTTCAATAATGGTACCAGACAATGATTCCATAAATGAAATTATAAAATTATTAATAAAGTCCTTAGCACTTTCTAGGCCACCATCTATATATACGGCACCTATAACAGCCTCAAAAGCATCTGCCAATATTGAAGCTCTTTCTCTACCACCTGTCATCTCTTCACCCTTGCCTAAGAGTATAAAGTCACCTAAATTTATTTGCTTGGATGCCTTTAATAGGAAAGCCTCACAAACAATACTTGCCCTAAGTTTAGATAGGTCCCCTTCCGATAGGTTATTATGTTTTTTATATAAAAATTCACTAACTACTAAATCAAGTACTGAATCCCCTAGGAATTCCAAACGTTCATTGTCTTTCACCTTATCTTTTTTGTGTTCATTGGCATAGGAACTATGGGTTAAAGCTTCTATAAGAAGCTTTTTATTAGTAAATTTATATCCTATATTAGCTTCAAATCTTTTAGGCACAGTATCACTTCCATTTCTGTAATAAGTAAAAGCCCCGCGTAGCGAGGCTTTTAGAATTAATCTAATTCTTTTGTTTTTTCAATAAGTTCTACAGCCGTTTCTACAGTTGTTACACTTTCAGCATCCTCATTAGAAATTTCAAGGTCAAACTCTTCTTCTATAGCCATGATTACCTGGAAAAGGTCTAAGGAGTCTGCATTTAAGTCGTCTTGAAATGATGTTGACATTTCTATGTCACTTTTAGGGATGTTTAACTCTTCACTAATTATATCTTGTAACTTTTCAAATACCATTTTACACCTCAATATTTTTATATGCTAATATTTTGTTTTATTTTTCCTACTACATCTTGATCAGCTAGTTTAGCACTTTGGAGTATTGTATGTTTAACTTGTTTTGCCTTGGCGCTTCCATGAGTCTTAACTACTAAGCCATTTAAGCCAAGTAATGGTGCACCACCTTGTTCTGAATAGTCAAACTTATCTTTAAGACCTTTAAGGGCTGGCATTATAATAGCTGCCCCTATTTTTCTTATTGGATTTTGTGTAAGTTCTTCTTTTAAAAGTTTAAAAATCCATAATCCAAAGCCTTCCATTTGCTTTAAGACAATATTTCCTACAAAACCATCACATATTAAAACATCTGCTTCTCCCATGGAAATATCTCTTGCTTCAACATTTCCTATGAAGTTCATACTACTATCTTGTAATAATTTATATGCTTCTTTTACTACAGTATTACCTTTTTCTTCTTCTACTCCTATATTAATAAGGCCTACGGAAGGGTTGTCAATCCCCTTCAGCTCCCTCATATATATATCTCCCATCCTAGCAAATTGTTCTAGATAGGTAGCTTTTGCATCGGTATTGGCACCGCAGTCCATCAGTAATGAGTAGCCTTTATCAGTAGGTATTAGGCTAGCTAGTGCTGGCCTTTGAACTCCTTCTAATCTACGAACAATGAAAGTTCCTCCTGCTAAAAGGGCCCCTGTATTTCCTGCACTTACAAAGGCATCTGCCTTCTTGTCTTTTAATAAATTTAAGCCTACTACCATAGAAGAATCCTTTTTCCTTCGAATTACTTCAGTAGGAGAATCCTCCATAGTAACAACTTCACTTGCATGTAATATTTTAATACGATTAGATGGATATGTATATTTTTTGAGCTCTTTAATAATTATATCTTTATCCCCTACCAGAATAAGTGTTGAATCAGTTTCCTTGCTGGCTTCTACACATCCTTTTATTATTTCGACAGGTGCGTTATCTCCACCCATAACATCAATTGCAATTTTGGACATTCTTATCACCCTCGCTATTGGTATAGATAAAAAAGACAGCCTATAAGCTGTCTTTTTATAATTACTCTACGTCTAAAACAACTCTTTTATTATACGTTCCACATGATTTACATGCATGGTGTGGCATAATAAATTCTGAACATTTAGGGCATGTTGCTAAATTAGGAGCTGTTAGTTTCCAGTTTGCTCTACGTTTATCTCTTCTTGATTTAGAAGATTTTCTTTTTGGTACTGCCATTGTCTAAACCTCCTCATTATCTTTACCTTGCTCAACATTATCAAATATTAAGCCTAGTTTTTCTAGCCTTGGATCTAAGACCTCTCTATCACAATTACATGATCCTTTATTTAAATCTTCACCACATTTAAAACATATGCCTTTACATTCTTCCTTGCATAATGTTTTCATTGGCAGTGCTATTATAAAATTCTCATCTATAATTGGCTCTAGGTCAATTGCAAATCGATCAACAAGCTTTCCAAAGTCTTCTGTAACCTCTGACTTAATATTATATATACAATCACAAGTACAACGATCACATATTGTTTTAAGCTGGGCTGTTAATGTACCTGTCAAATAGATACTTCCATCGTCTGATTCTAATTGGCCTTCCAAGGTTACTGGCCCTGTTAGCTCCATAGAATTAAACTGCCTAGGAAGTTCTATATTCCTCTTAGATACAGACACCCATTTAGTGGCTCCTTGTTCTTTTATAATGTCAGCAATATTTATTTTCAAAATAATCACTCCAGTAGGTCACACTCTATTTATTATACGCAGTGCTATATTATTTGTCAATAAGTTATTTTTCTAGTAATTCTACAACATCTCTTGCAATCATAAGCTCTTCATTTGTCGGAATTACCATGGTGCGAACTTTAGCATCATCTGCAGAAAAATCGCATTCTTTTCCTCTACAATTATTCTTATCCTTGTCTATTTTAACTCCTAGCCAGCTAAGGTCCCTGCACACTTCTTCACGCATAGTAATGTTGTTTTCTCCAAGGCCTGCTGTAAATGCAATAGCATCTACACCATTCATAATTGCTGCATAAGATCCAATATAGCTAATTAGCCTATGTTGGAAGACATCCATTGTCATACGGCAGATCTCATCTCCTGCATCTAATCCATCTTCTATTTCACGGAAGTCACTAGATATGCCTGAAAGGGCTAGTACCCCAGACTCTTTATTAAGCATTTTATCTATATCTGCTGCTGAAAGATTTTCTTTTTCCATTAGGAAGGTTATTATAGCTGGGTCAATATCACCACTACGTGTTCCCATAACTAAACCTGCAAGGGGAGTAAAGCCCATGGACGTTTCAACAGATTTTCCGCCATCAACAGCACAAATACTTGCACCATTTCCAAGGTGGCATACTATAATCTTTGTATCTTCAATAGGTTTATCAAGCATACTTGCTACTCTTGATGCAACAAATTTATGTGATGTGCCATGGAAACCATATTTGCGGGTACCGTATTTTTCGTAGTATTTGTTTGGTATTGCATAGGTATAGGCCTTCTTAGGCATAGTTTGGTGGAAAGCTGTATCAAATGTGGCTACCATTGGAACACCTGGCATAAGCTCCTGGCATGCATTAATACCAATTAGGTTTGGTGGATTGTGAAGTGGAGCTAGCTGGCTACATTCATCTATTGCTGCCTTAACTTCTTCGGTTATTATAGTTGAGCTACTAAACTTCTCCCCACCGTGTACAACCCTATGGCCAACTGCTGCTATCTCACCCATATCATCTATACACTTAGTATCACCATTAGTAAGCTTATCTATAACCTGCTCAAATGCTACCTTATGGTCAGGAATTGCAACTTCTACCTTAACTGCATCTTGTCCTGTGGTAGTATGCTTAATAAAAGAACCATCAATACCTATTCTTTCGCAATTTCCAATTGCTATTAAATTTTCGTTTTCCATATCAAGTAACTGATACTTAAGTGATGAACTACCACAATTTATTACTAATACTTTCATTATATATCTCCCCTTTAAAATTTTAATTATTCATATTTATTATTTAAACTGAGATTGAACTGCTGTAATTGCTACTACCCCAACAATATCCTCAACACTACATCCTCTAGATAAATCATTAACTGGAGCTGCAATACCTTGTGTAACTGGCCCATATGCTTGAGCATTTGCTAATCTTTGAACTAATTTATAGCCTATATTACCTGCATCTAGATCTGGGAAAACAAGTACATTTGCATGGCCTGCAACTGAACTACCTGGAGATTTGCTTGCCCCAAGTTCTGGTACAATGGCAGCATCTAATTGTAATTCCCCGTCTATCTTAAGGTCAGGAGCTTCTTGTTTAGCAATATTTGTAGCTGCAATAACCTTATCAACGTCAGCATGGCTTGCACTACCTTTTGATGAGTGTGAAAGCATTGCTACAAGTGGCTCTGCCTCTACTAATTGCTCAAAGCTTTCAGCTGAGCTTTGGGCTATAGCAGCTAGTTCACTAGAACTTGGGTTTTGTACAAGTCCACAGTCTGAGAATACAAATGTTCCCTCTTCACCCATATCACAGTTTGGCACTACCATTACAAAGAAACTTGATACCATTTTAGTACCCAGTGCTGTTTTTAAAATCTGAAGTGATGGCCTTAATACATCTGCTGTAGAATAAGCAGCACCTGCAACCATACCGTCAGCATCCCCTTGCTTTACCATCATTACACCTAGGTAGAGGGGCTGTGTAGTAAGTATTTCTTTAGCACTTTCCATAGTCATACCCTTATGTTTCCTAAGGTCTACTAAGGTTGTTATATATTCATCCATTTCACTAAATTCTAATGGATCTACAAATTCTGCCTTGCTTAAATCTATACTCTCATCCACGCTCATAATTTCATCTTTGTTACCAATTAATATAACATCCGCTATTTCTTCAGAAATTATCTGCTGGGCTGCCTTTAAAACCCTAACATCAGAAGTTTCTGGAAGTATAATTCTTTTTTTGCTTGCTCTTGCTCTTTGCTTAATCTTTTCTATAAAAGACATTTTATAAACCCCTTTCAAGATTTTGGTTTTCGTATTATAATAATCCTCAACCTTTATTATAGACAATGTACCCCATGTATACAAGAGTGTTTGCTAGATTACTTGTTTTTTAGCCGATTATCTTATAATATATCAACTAAAGGAGTGAGAAAATGAATATTGTTGGAGTAGTTGCTGAATATAATCCCTTTCATAATGGTCATTTCTATCAGCTTAAAAAGGCCAAAGAATTAACCAATTCCAAATACTCTGTAATAGTTATGAGCCCAAACTTTGTTCAAAGGGGAGGCCCAGCAATTATAGATAAGTGGGCCCGTACAAGGATGGCCCTTTCTAATGGTGCTGACCTAGTAATTGAACTTCCCACACCATATGCTACTGCTAGCGCCGAGTTCTTTGCCCAGGCTAGTGTTTCACTTTTAGATAACTGTGGCATCGTTAGCCATATTAATTTTGGTAGTGAAAGCAATAATATAGAACTAATTACCAAAATCTCCCGAATACTTCTTGATGAGCCCAGGGAATTTAAAGACCTACTAAAATATCACCTAGACCAGGGCCTAAGTTTCCCTGCTGCTAGGGCTAAAGCTCTCTCTATATATGGACCAGAGATAGAAGAAACTATTGGATCACCAAACAATATACTAGCTATTGAATATATAAAAGCCTTAATTAAACTAAAATCTAATATCATCCCCACTACTATAGAGCGGCTTGGCTCAGACTATCATAGCACAAGTATTATAGACCATATGCCATCAGCTACTGCAATCCGTAGTAATGTTGAAGTCAATAATTGGCAGGATATAGACAAATCCATGCCTAGTAACTGCTATAAGCTCTTGTATGAAAATAAGGATAGACTTGTATCCTATAAGGATCTATCTGACTTTCTTACTTATAGACTATTATTCTCCTCACCTAATGATTTAAAAGAAATTACAGGTATTACTGAGGGTATGGAAAATAGGATATTTAACGCATTTAGCAATAATAATTCTATAGAAGAAATAGTAAAAGATAGCAAATCAAAACGCTTTACCCAGACATCAATACAAAGAATGCTTCTTAGTATAATATTAGATATTAAGAAGTCCGACTTTGAAGAGTTTAATTCTGCTAGTGGGCATCACTATATAAGGGTTTTAGGATTTAAAAAATCCTCAGCCCATCTTTTGGGAAGCTTAAAAAGGGAGTCTAAGCTCCCCCTAGTCACAAATGTAGCTAAGGACTATAACAACTTATCACCAATAGGTAAAAAGATGTTAGATCTTGAAATACTAAGTAGCAATTTGTATTTTTCCCTCAAAAATTCAAAAGATAGCTATAACCTAGACTATACCCAGCCTATTATTAAGATTTAATTTACGTATCATTCTACTTGCATGTACATAGTAATATAAGCAAGAAGATGAGGTGATAAATTAATGATTATTACAAAAAAGCAATCTAGCTACATACTGCCCCTTGCTAGCCTTAGCCTTATATTAGCCTTGCTTATAAATCCTAGCCTATCAATTGATGCCGCCAAAACAGGGCTATTACTTTGGTTTAATATAGTCTTGCCATCTTTACTACCTTTTATAATAGCTTCTAATATACTTATGGCATCTGGCAGTGTTTATTTCTTTGAAAAACTATTTAGGCCTATTATGTGGCCCTTATTTAGGCTGCCCGGCTGCTGCGCTTTTCCCTGGGTTATGGGCCTTATATCCGGTTACCCCATGGGAGCCAAACTTGCAGCAAATCTTTGGAATGAAAATCAGATTACAGACTCTGAATTACAACGCCTTCTTAGCTTTTGCAACAATAGTGGCCCCTTTTTTATATTAGGTGCTGTTGGAAGCGGAATATTTAATGACCCGGCCTTAGGTTATTTTTTAATAAAGGTTCATTTTATTTCATCCCTTATGGTAGGTCTTATTTTTAGATTCTATGGCCAGGCGTCAAGGCCTAGACCTAGTACATATAATAATACATTTAAGCCTGCTAGTTCCATAGGCGGAGTCCTAGCAAGCAGTATAAGTAGCTCTATGGAAGTAATAGCTCAAATAGGTGGCTATATAATATTTTTTTCTGTTATCGGGGCCCTTCTTAGGAAGGCCAGCTCTGTACTAACACTTGCAAAAATAGTAAATTTACTCTTTAAACCTCTTGGAATGACAGCTAGTTTAGCCCTATCATGGATAATAGGTCTTAGTGAAATGTCTAATGGTATTAGTTTACTTGCTAAGGTTCAAGGCCCGCAAACATTAAAACTTGCTGTAATTAGCTTTATCCTTGCTTGGGGTGGCCTATCGATTCATGCCCAAAGCTTGCACTTTTTAAAAAACACAAAAATAAAAACACCCCTGTATTTGTTTGGAAAATTCCTACATGGTGTTTTTGCATTTATATTAACCTATATATTACTTTAGCTTTATTGGTAGGCCGCAGGATACTAAGTAAACACTGTCACTCATTCTAGCTATCTCCTGGTTTACCCTACCTGCTATATCTCTAAATATCCGGCCTAGCTTATATTCAGGTACAATACCTGACCCAAGCTCATTGGTAACTAGGATAAGATTTTTTTCTTGGATACGCGTAGCCTTGATTAACTTTTTAAATTCCTGCATTATCTGATTTTCTAATATATTAAGATCCTCCTGCTTCATACCTTCTACATCCATAGCAGAATCAAACATTAAATTACTTATCATTATTGTTACGCAATCAAGTAAAATATTTTTATTCTTAGACCCATAGATAAGATTATCAAGGTCCCTGTATTGCTCTGCAGTATCCCACCTTTGATTTCTACTTTGCCTATGCATCCTAACCCTATCTTCCATTTCTTTATCAGTTATAACTGCTGTAGCAATATATAGGACATCATCTGTATCCTTATATAAACTCTCTGCATACCTACTTTTACCGCTCCTACTACCACCTGTAATCAGGCTAATTTTAGAAGACATTTAAATACCTCCTACATTATATAATGGCACAATAAACTATAAGCATAACAAGGGTTGTTAGCTCCTGGATAGCCCCCATTGTATCCCCTGTAATTCCTCTTATTTTCTTGTATGATAAAAGGTAAAAGAGAAAAGATACAAAACCACCTGCAAAAAGCAAAATCAAAGATGGGTATAGCCCAATTGCTATATGGGCTATAATAAGGGAATATATTGTTGCCACAATTACAATTATAATATTCATATTACCAATAAATATATTACCAGAGCCCTTACTTTTAGCAGGCCTTCCCCACATTGCAGTATAAAGTACAAATATTTTGCTAAACATAATTACAACAAGAAGTATATTTAACTTATTTTGCCCTATAATATATTCTATAGCTAGGTACTGCAAGAGTATATTAGATACTATAGCGCATAGGGCAAAGGTGCCTGAGCTACTATCTTGCATAATTTCAAGCCTTCTATCCTTATCTGATGTAAATGCAAAGAAGCCATCAAAGCTATCACCTAAACCATCAATATGTAAAGCACCTGTTATTATAATGGGTAGTATTACAGCAATTCCTGCAAGTAAAGAACTTGGTAATAATGCATAAAGGCTTCTTACTAACATATACTGACAAGTTCCTATAATAAAACCAATAAGGGGCAAAAATACAACCCCCCTCCTAAAATTCTTAGGGGATGCTGGTAAATTTATCTTAATAGGAAACCTGGTAAAAAACTGGACCATCAATAAAAAATCCTTTATAATATTTTTCATTCTAATACTTCCTTATTAATTCCTTCAATATACAAATTACCATAATCATATCCTATTATATTAATACTGGCATTACTAACCATAAAGTTCCAGAAAAGCCCTGGATTATCATCCATTACATGGGAGAATATGGACTTTATAGTTCCAGAGTGGGCCATAATTAGAATATTTTGGGCCTGGCAGCCTATTATTTCTTTCCAAATATAGGTTACCCTTTTATAGAAATCAATAAATGATTCCCCACCTGGTGGACAAAAATTCATCCAGTCATCCTCCCATTTCCTTGTATCTTCTGGATAGAGTTTAGAGATCTCCTTATAGGTTTTTCCTTCAAAAATGCCAAAGTTAATTTCAGATAATTCCCTATGGATTTCTGCCCTTTTATATAGGTCTTCACCACAAATCTTTAGGCTTTGCAAACATCTCCTTGAGCTGCTACTATAAACTCTATCAAAGTTAATCTTATTAATTTCATCCCTTACTTTTTCTATTTCTTTAATACCTTCTTCATTTAATAAGGGATCTAAACTCCCATAGTACCTGCCTTGTAGGTTAAGGTCAGTTTGTCCGTGCCTAATTAAATATACCTTCATAGACTTTACCTATTCTTCATATTCCTCAGGTAAGTCAGGAACTACTCCCTTAAGTTCCTTCCTGTTTTCATATACGGTCCTAAGGATATTCGCAGTACTATCTTCAAATTCTGAACTTTTACTATGGAAGAGTTCTAGGGTATTATTAAGATTACCCTCAACCTCCTTAAGAACACTTTCTGCATATTCCACTGCCCCAAGATGCATTTCCCTAGCATCTAAACGGGCCGCCTGTAATATTCTATCTGCTTCTTCCTGGGCAAGCCTGGTTATTTCATGCTCCATGGTCATACGCTTTACAATATCATGGGCCTCTTCAACTATCATATCAGCCTCCATTTGGGCCTGGGATAAAATCTTTGTTTTATCCTTTACAACCCACTTAGATTGCTGGATTTCATTAGGCAGCCTTAACCTTATGTCTTTTATAAGATCAAACATTTCATCCTTATCTACTTGAACCTTTGAAGATAGGATAACCGGCTTACTCTCCTCAAGTATATCCTCCATTAATTCTAACATGTCATTGATTTCATTTATTCTTTCATTTTCTTCCATAATTTTTACTCTCCTTTATACTTTTCAAGTGTTTTTTCAGCTACTATTTCTGGTACAAAATCACAAACACTTCCCCCAAAACTTGCTACTTCTTTTATGGCACTAGAGCTTAAAAATGAATATTTAACATCGGTAACCAAGAATATTGTCTCCATATCATTATGTAAATGCTTATTCATTTGGGCCATTTGAAACTCATATTCAAAGTCTGTCAGCGCCCTTAATCCCCTAATTATTAAATTAGCATTCTTTTCTTTAGCAAAATCAACTAAAAGTCCTGAGAAGGTTTCTATTTGTATGTTTTCTATGTCTTTACATGACTCCTCAATTAATTTTATTCTTTCTTCCATTGTAAATAATGATGTCTTCTTATTGTTTTGTAATATAGCCACTATTAAAACATCAACAAGTTTTGCTGATCTTTTAATAATATCTATATGCCCATTAGTAACAGGGTCAAAACTTCCTGGATAAATTCCTATTTGCATATAACCTATACTCCTTTTAAAAAAATCATTGTTGTTATCTTATAATCTTTTTCTTTCCATATTTTGAGCTCCTTATAATCCTTTAACTTATAATCCTTTGGCTTTTCAATAATAATAAATCCCTCTGGATCTAAAAGCTTGTTATCTATAATTGCTTGTAAGGTGTTATTTATCAAATCCTCATTATAAGGTGGGTCCATGAAGATAATATTAAACTTTTTGTTTTCCTTGCCCAGCCTATCTAAAGCCTTATATATGTCCATATTTAAGATTGTGGAGTCCTCATTAAATCTTGTTTTATTAATATTGCTACTTATAGCCTTGTTAGCCTCCCTGGAGCTTTCTACAAATGTTGCATCTTTTGCCCCCCGGCTTAAGGCTTCAATACCAATTGCTCCCGACCCACTATATAGATCCAGGAAACTTTTATCATAAAGTTCAAAGCCTATCATATTAAATAAGGACTCTTTTATTCGATCAGATGTTGGCCTTGTTTCCTGGCCACTAGGTCCTACTAATTTACTTCCTCTTGCCCTTCCTGCAATTACTCTCATAAGCTTATACTCCTTGTAATCATAACTTTAATGTCATTATAGCAATTAATTTGAATAATAACAATCAAAAAGGATGACATATGTCATCCTTTTTGTATATTTTATAATTATTAAATCTTAATTATAAGTTATTGTCCACCCATTTGATTCATTTGAGCTGCAATCATTTTTTTAACCATTGCTCCACCTATGGAACCAGCTTGCTTAGATGTTAAATCACCATTATATCCTTGTTGAAGTGGAACTCCAACTTCGTTAGCTGTCTCAAATTTAAACTGCTCTACTGCTGGTGATCTTCTACTCTTGTTGTTGTTTTGTGTTTCCATATCGTAATTCATAATAATTGCCTCCTTATAATCTTTTAAGTTTATAGTGTACTTTGTAGTACACTGCTATTATATGTAGATTTGCGTCGAATATGAATGCAATTTCTACCAGTTCATAAGCTGGCAGACATATTCCTATCTTTAAATAGCCTTATAATATCATTTCGGAGGTCCTTATGTTCCGGATTTACAAGCTTAGGGTCATTTTTTATTAATTCTTTAGCGGCCTTTTGTGCCGGTTTTAAAATCGAAATATCTTGATATAAATTTGCAATTTTCATGTCTGGTAATCCATGCTGCCGGGTTCCAAAAAACTCACCTGGTCCTCTTATGCTTAGATCCTTCTCGGAAATTATAAAACCATCATTGGTTTCTTCCATAACCTTCATTCTTTCCTTGCTAATCTTGCTTTTAGAATCATTGACTAAAATACAATAAGATTGGTGCTTACCCCTACCTACTCTTCCCCTGAGCTGATGTAACTGGGCAAGGCCAAATCTCTGTGCATCTTCAATTACCATAACAGTAGCATTAGGCACATCCACCCCTACTTCTATAACTGTTGTAGATACTAGGACCTGTATTTGATTGTTGGCAAAGGCGTGCATTATTTCTTCCTTATCCTTAGGCTTCATCTGACCATGTAGATATTGAATATTTATATGACTTGGCATATGGCTTCTTAGTTCCTCTGTATAACCTATAACATCTTCTAGTTCGCCCATCTCCTCTGATTCTTCAACCATAGGGCAAATAATATAGGCCTGCCTTCCCATATCAATATGTTTTTCTATGAATTTGTATATCCTTGGCCTATAGGACCTATTAACAGCAAAGGTTTCTATCTCCTGCCTACCTGGTGGTAGCTCATCTATTACAGAAATATCTAAGTCCCCATATAATATAAGAGCCAGTGTCCGCGGAATAGGTGTTGCTGTCATTACTATTACGTCTGGATTATATCCCTTTTCTGACAGGCTAACCCTCTGCCTTACACCAAACCTATGCTGTTCATCTGTTATAACTAGGCCTAAATTGGAAAATTCCACACCATCTTGTATGAGGGCATGGGTCCCTACCACAATATCTATCTCATGCCCTTTAATTAAGGAATTTATTTCATTCTTATTCTTGGCAGTTAAGGATCCAACTAATAAACCCACCCTAATATTAAAGGGGTTTAGGAGCTTGGTTAAGGACTTATAGTGCTGGCTGGCTAATACCTCTGTAGGCACCATAAAGGCACCCTGGTAGCCATTTTTGGCAGCCAGGACCAGGGCTAATACTGCTACTATGGTCTTACCTGACCCTACATCTCCCTGGATAAGCCTATTCATAACCTTAGGACTTATCATATCCCTTTCAACCTCTTTGAATACATTTTTTTGTGCATTAGTTAATTCAAAAGGTAGGCTTTTTGTGAATTCGTCTATAAATG
>JAAYSX010000106.1 GCA_012518255.1 Candidatus Epulonipiscium sp.
ATAGGGGATATGTTTATTAGGGGTGGAGGTCATGGACAGGTAGTTATGGTAGCTGATATAGCTGTTCACGAAGAGACTGGTGAGAAAATATTTATGCTAATGCAAGGAACAATACTTGCGGAAGAAACTATGATCTTACTAAATCCTAATGATGCAGATATAAGCCCTTGGTTTTCAACGGATTTAGCAGATGGCTTAGTAACCCCCGAAGGTAAATTTGTAAAGTCAGATCTTAAAAGATTTAAAGAATAAATTTAATTATATAGTATGTACTCTAAATGGCCCTTATTAAAGGGCTATTTTTTTGTAATAGAGGAAAACTAGGATTAGGTCCTAAATTAGATGGTACATAAGCATATCCAGGTGTTATAATAGGATATATATAGAAGCATTATAGCAAGTAAGGAGTAAATAATGAGCGATATATTAAATAATATTATGGAAACAGCGGAGCAAATAGCGGATTGGGTTATAGTTACAGATATATGCGGAGTAATCCTATATGCAAACCCGGAAGTAGAGAACCTATCGGGTTACAGTAAGGAAGAACTGATAGGTAATAAGCCATCTAAATTTAAGTCAGACTTAGTTTCAAATGATGTATATGAGAAATTATGGGAGACTATTTTAAGGGGCGAGCCTTATTTAAACCTTATTGTTAACCGCCATAAGAATGGAAACCTTTTTCATCTAGCAAATACCATTTCGCCAATAAGAAATAAAGAGGGTGAAATCAAGTATTTTATATCTATAGCTAAAAGCCTAAATAATGAAGGCAAACTAAAAAGGCAAATACATAATGCAGTACACAATGATAGGTTAACAGGATTGTTAAACCGTAATTCATTTATTGCAGAAATGTCCCTGGCAAAACTTCGATACAAAAAGTTTGCTGTCATAGCTATTAGTATTAATAAACTAGGACTAATTAATAATAAATATGGCTTTTTATTTGGTGATAAAGTAATTAGGGAAGTGGGAATAATAATCGGAGAAAATACTTCCCCAAATTGCGTTTTATCAAGGGTCGAAAGCAAGGTATTTGGCTTAATAGTACCTAGCTATGAAAGTGAAGTTCAAATAATTAATATGATAAATAAGATAGATGAATCTTTAAATAAGCCATTTAAAATAAAGGGTGAAGAAGTATACGTATCTGTATCCTATGGAATCACAACATATACTAGTGATAATTATGAAGAAATAAAAAGCAAGGACCATGATTTACTATTAACACGGGCCCAGCTTGCCCTATCAAGTGTTAAAAAATATAATACCTTACAGCGATATGAGTTTTACACCCCGGAAATGAACAAAAGGGCTAGTAATATAATAAGCATGGAAAGTGAAATATATACCGCCTATAAGAATGATGAATTTATTTCTTTTTATCAGCCTTTTATAGACCTTACAAGTGGGGAAATATGCGGGCTTGAGGCCTTAATGAGAAGGCAAAAGCCTACAGGGGAAATTATAGCTCCTAACCAGTTTATAGAAAGTCTAGAAGAGACAGGCCTAATAATAGAAGTTGGATTTAGTTTAATAGAAAAAATATGTAGGCAAATGAGGAATTGGATAGATACCTATGGATGCTGTCCGCCAGTTTCTATAAACCTATCTCCTACCCAATTTAAGGATGAATTCTTTTGTGAAAAACTCATTGCCATAATAGAAAAAGAAAAGGTGCCTACTAATCTAATAACGCTTGAGATAACTGAATCAATGTTAATAGAAGATGTAAATCGTACAGTATGTATTTTAGAAAGGCTAAGATCCCATGGATTCACCATATCCTTAGATGATTTTGGCACAGGCTATTCTTCACTAAGCTATATACAAAGATTTAAAATAAATACTATAAAAGTGGATATGTCATTTATTCGTAATATAAGAAAGAGCCAGGCGGATCAAGCTATAGTTAAAGCTATTATTATGATGGCAAAAGCATTAGATTTAAAAACCATAGCAGAAGGTGTGGAAACAAAGGAACAAGTTAAGATAATTAAGGACTTAGGATGTGATATAGGTCAAGGATTTTATTGGGATAAACCAATGCCAGCAAAGGAAATAAGATTTTAAAGGAGGATATTTTTGTTAATAGGGTTAGATGTTGGAGGAACTAATATTGATGCCATTATAATTAGGGATGGAAAAATTATAAATAAGGTTAAGAGCCCCTTATATGGCAAGGAACTTTTAGATTCTATTTTAGATACACTTGATAGGCTTTTAGAAGGATACGAAAAAAGTCAAATAAAGAGGGTAAATCTAAGCACTACAATATGTACCAATGCAATTGTAAAAAATGAAATATCATCAGTGGGAATGCTTATACAAAGTGGGCCTGGACTTCCTACTAAAGGATTATCCTGTGGGAATGCTAATCATTTTTTGGCAGGCTCCATAGATCACAGAGGAAGGGTAACTGAGGATTTAGATGCAGATGAAATTAGTCAGGCAATCAAAGAATTTAAGGACAAAAAAATAGACCACTGCGCTGTAGTTACTAAATTTTCCACTAGGAACCCAAAAGTAGAAATCAAAATTAAAGATATGTTAGATGAACACTTTGACTTTATAACCACAGGGCATAGTATATCTGGTAAACTTAATTTCCCAAGGAGAGTATATACATCTTATTTAAATTCTGCAGTTTATAGTACATTTAAGGACTTTGCAGATAAGATAGAGGAGTCTTTTGCAAGGCAAGGTATAAATGCACCTATATATATACTTAAGGCTGATGGCGGGACCATGGATCTAAATTCTGCTAGGCAAAAGCCTGTAGAGAGTATCTTATCGGGACCTGCAGCTAGCTTTATGGGAATGGAAGCACTTCTTCCAATAGATGGGGATAGCATATTTCTAGATATTGGGGGAACTACTACAGACATATTCTTTCTAGTTAATGGATCACCCTTATTTGAAGAGGAAGGCATAAAAATAGATAGATATAAAACCCTGGTAAGAAGTATTTATAGCGTTTCAATAGGCCTAGGTGGTGATAGTAGGATTAAGATAGAAGATGGTAAGCTTGAAATTGGCCCTGATAAAGAAGCAAGGCCCTACTGCCAAGGAGGAGAAAATCCAACACCAACAGATGCTATGTTAGCCCTAGGTCTTATGGAAGACGGAGACTGGGAAAGGGCTAGATATATTATGGATGATATGGGCAGAAGACTTAATAAATCAGGAGATGATATGGCTAATCTAATCCTGGATACTATGGGAGATATTATAAAAGATAAGATAGATAGCCTTTTGGAAGAAATAAACAGCAAGCCTGTATATACTGTTAAAGAGGTGCTATACAGCAAGAAAGTAAGACCAGAGTATATAAATATAATTGGTGGTCCAGCAAAAAGCCTAGCAGCTGTACTAGAAAGAAAATTAGGACTAACATGCAATTTCCCAAGGAATTACCATATTGCCAATGCAGTAGGGGCTGGCCTTGCAAAGGCAACTTTAGATATAACACTTATGGCTGATACAGAGCAGGGTTTTATAACTATACCAGAACTTAATATACATGAAAATATAAAAGGGGAATATAGCTTGCAAATGGCAAAAGAGCAGGCGGTTAGCCTACTTGTTAACCATATAAACTTACTTGATAATGAATTAAGAATTACAGAAAAGGACATAGAAATAACTGAAGAAAGTAGCTTTAATATGGTTGATGGTTTTTATACAAGAGGTCAAAACATAAGAGTAGAGGCCCAGGTTAAACCAGGTCTTATACACACATTAAGGAGTGAGTAAGTGAGATGATTAAGGCTAAGAAAAATTTAGGAATAGTATTATTTCCTGCTTTTGACTGGGCCATTAGTGAAACACACCCGGAAAGAGAAGAAAGGCTTTTATATACTAAAGATCAATTGTTCGAGGAGGGTATAGGAGATATAGAAGGCATAAAATTCTTTAATCCTCTAGTTGCTAAGAAAGAAGATGTTGAAAGGGTACATTTTTGTGTTCCCAATGTAGGTGATAGGGTTACCAAATCTCACCTTGTGTCCGTAGGAGGGGCAATTAGGGCAGCAGAAGCTGTAAGCATGGGGGAAGTAGACAAGGCTTTTGCCTTGATACGCCCACCAGGCCATCATGCCCACAAGATGGTATACGGGGATAGGGGCTTTTGCATTGTAAATATGGAAGCTATTATGATAGAGCATATGAGAAAGTCAAATCCAGGCCTTAAGGTGGCAATTATAGATAGTGACTGCCACCATGGTGACGGAACCCAGGACATATACTGGAATGATAAAAATATCCTGTTTATTTCATTTCATCAGGATGGAAGGACCTTATATCCAGGAACAGGTTCCATAAATGAACTAGGAGGACCTTCAGCCTATGGATATAACCTAAATATACCCCTACCACCAGGCACGGGGGATGAGGGGTTTTTACATGTTTTAGATAATGTAATTTTGCCTGTATTAGATGAATATAAGCCAGATATAATTATCAATTCTGCGGGACAGGATAATCACTACTCAGACCCCTTAACTAATATGAATTTTACAGCTAGGGGATATGCTACCTTAAACGAAAGACTTAACCCTGATATTGCAGTGCTGGAAGGGGGTTACTCCATAGAAGGAGCCCTGCCTTATATAAACCTAGGAATAATTCTTGCCATGGCAGGAATAGATTATTCCAATGTAGCAGAACCAGACCTTTATACCCAGAATCTTAAACAATCCCCAGAAATAACTAGTTATATAGAAGAAGTCTCAAAGGTTGTGTATAATAAATGGAAAAATCGCCATAAGCTTAGGAAAGATATGTATGAAGGTAAGAACTACCTAGAGAAGGATGCCCAGATTTATTATGATACGGATGGCATAATGGATAGGCAAAAACAAGGTTTTCATATATGTGATAAGTGTGCTGGCCTAAACACTATAGAATCAAAAAGCAGCAGTGGCTTTTATGTTTTTGCTATAAGCATTCCTATAGGAAGTTGTAAGAAGTGCCTAGATAAGGGCTATAAAATGTATAAGGAAGCAAGCCTAAATAAATTTACCAATGTATATTTACAAGATAGGGTAAATGATAGGTATCTAAAGGAGGGCAAAATTGGAGGACTATATAGAGTTTAAAGATGTATGTAAGTCTTACCAGATGGGAGACCATAAGATAGCAGCAGTAGACAAGGTTAGCTTTAGGATTGGTAAGGGTGAATTTTGCGTTATTGTTGGTGCAAGTGGTGCAGGCAAAACTACACTTTTAAATATATTAGGAGGAATGGATACTGTTACTAGTGGCAAGATAATGCTAGATAATGAAGAAATTAGTGGTTTAAGTGAAAGACAACTAACCCAGTACCGTAGGC
>JAAYSX010000018.1 GCA_012518255.1 Candidatus Epulonipiscium sp.
AATATAATATTTTTTGCATATAAATTCTATTGCAGTTGCGCTATGCCTGTGTTAAAATAAGTAGGTATTTAGAAAATGCCGGTGTGATGGAATGGCAGACATGGTAGACTCAAAATCTACTGGTAGCAATACCGTGCCGGTTCGAGTCCGGCCATCGGTAGTAAAAAACACCCCAATTGGGGTGTTTTCTTTTACCATTGATTATTTTTTCTCATTTTTATATATTGGTCATATCCTTTTTTCAGCATTTGTTTCTCATCTGCAAATTTAAGCAGATGATAGGCCTCATTATATTTATAGTATCCAACATCTACAAAATATTCTTCTCTTTGAGGTTTTGCATAAAAATTGTAAGATTGCATTAAATACCAGTGAACTGTTTTATTAATCACATCGTTTCGGCCATTAAATTTGTAGTTGCTAGGTCCAATATAATCCATTATTTTAGCCTCTACACTTGCCTCTTCTTTAACTTCCCTTCTTGCTGTCTCTTCGTGAGTTTCATAATCTTCTACTTTACCTTTAGGAAGAACCCAGCCTGTGTACTTATTTTTATATTCCTTATATAAGACTAGAATCTTACCATTATGAATAACCACCCCTCCACAGCTTACAACATTTATCATCAGTAAACCTCCGCTTCTTAGTATATCTTTATCTGATATTTTGGTATTCCTTAATTAAATTATGGGCAACAGATGATGCACTAGCATCCCTGCCTGCATTTTCGATAATAATCGCTATTGATATTTCTGGACTCTCGCTTCCTGCAAATCCCACAAACCATGAATGATCTTTAGCTCCTTCATTTTCTGCAGTACCTGTTTTACCACCTACATACATATTGTTTACTGCTGCCTTGCTTCCTGTTCCTTCTTGAACTACCTTAACCATTAATTCTTCAATTCTTTTTGCATCCTTAGGGCTTATTATTTCATCTACATATTTTGGCAGGTTTTTTGTCTTTATGTTTCCCTTTTTATCTTTTGAATAATCTATCATATAGGGTTCCATTAGTACCCCTTCATTAGCTATAGCAGCGGTAATCATTGCTGCATGAATCGGCGTAATTAAGGTTTTACCTTGTCCTATATATGTTGCAGATAGCTCTGCATCGGGTATTAACTCACCCTTTAGTAACTGGCTTTTAGAGTGCTCCATAGCTAACGGTAAGCTCTTATTAAATAAAAGCTTTTCCCCTGTTTTCCTAAGGCCCCTAGCTCCTATGTCTCTACCCATATTAATAAAATATGTGTTACATGATTTGGCAAAGGCACTAGATAAATTAAGTTCCCCATGAACTGTATCATTATAGCAACGGATTGTATTATCACCCGTTGTGATCTGCCCTGTACAGTTGTAGGATAAATCTGCCTCTGAATTGTTATCATTCAAAAAAGCCTCTGTTGTTACAATCTTAAATATAGATCCTGGTGGGTATAGTCCTGATGATACCCGATTTACAAGTGGTGTGTTAGTCTCATCTGTTATTAGTGTTTCCCAATTTTGCGCAACATTATTAGGGTTAAAATCTGGCTTAGATACCAATGACTTTATTTTACCTGTTGATGATTCTATTATAACAATGGCCCCCCTATTATCACCTAATGAGTTTTGGGCTGCTGTTTGTAATCTATCATCTATAGTAAGAACAATATCCCTTCCTTGAAACTTTTCACCTTCAAAGGCTCTTTTAAAGATACTTTCTAGATTATAATCTGGCCTTAATAACTCCACATTGGCAAATGCTTCTATACCAGTCTTGCCTTTTTGGGTATATCCTACCGCATGTGAGTACCTATTTGCTTGTGGATAAGTTCTTACTGAATCACCACCATTTGTTACAGTAGTGGCTATTAGCTTATTATCACTTGATAGGATATCTCCCCTTACTACCTCGTTTTCAACCGGGTCCATCCTCCTATTGTTGGCATGAATTACTATACCTTCACTCTTAACTATTACAAAGTAAGATAAATAGGATATGAGAATAATAAACATTGATATATATATAAATCCAATTTTTATTACGTTCTTTTTCATCTTTTTATTCATATTATTTCTCCACCATCTTACTGTTGGCTATGCTTCCTGACTTATCTTCCATATGGTCTGCCACATATTGCAATAATCCAATCATAAATATACTCACTAACATAGAGCTTCCTCCGTAACTAACAAAGGGTAGGGTTACACCTGTTAGTGGAATAAGTTTAATAACCCCACCTACTATTAAAAATACCTGAATACCTATAAGATTAATAATTCCCAAACCTAACAGTAGAAGAAAATCATCATTTATATCTAGCAGTATACGAATTCCATATAGGATTAAGATTAAATATAAAAATATCACTCCTATCCCAAATAGATTACCAAATTCCTCGCAAATTGCTGCAAAAATAAAATCAGATGTTACAACTGGTATTTTTTCTGGATAACCCCTAGTTAGTCCACTTCCAAACCAGCCCCAGGTACCAATAGCAAATAAAGCCTGCACTATTTGGTAACCTTTGCCTGAGATATCCTTCCACGGATCCCTCCACGCCTCCACCCTAACTCTTACATGCGAAAACAGAGTATAACCTATCATTGCTGCCATTGTCCCTGAGCCTATTCCTAATAAGTAAAGTAATATACTATTACTTGCCACATATAGAATGGTTAGGCTAGTTAGGAAGAATATAAGGCCTCCTCCTAAATCCCTTTGTAATACTAAACACAGAATATAGCCAGCTGCTGTTAGCATAGGTACAATGAATTTTCTATAATTTAGCTTTTTACCATCTTTAGTAAGTAAAGCTGATGCTAGATAAAGTACTAGTAATATTTTAACCATTTCTGAGGGCTGAAAACCAAAGGCTCCCTCCCCTGACCCTATCATAATCCAGTTATTAGCTCCATTTTTTTCTTCACCAAGAAGAAAAGGCGTTAATATAAGTAGCCAACCTGCTATAGCATATAAGGTCCTAAATTTATGGTTTATAAATACCTGTAATAGTCTAGGTAAAAACAAGGCTAGGCCCAGACCTAAGGCACACCAAATTATTTGTTTACTAGCCTCATTGTGGTTTAATCTCTCTAGCATAATGATACCTATATTAGCTAAAAACAAGATAATATTATACATTGGTATTTCTTTGCTTCTTTTTGTAATCCTTAGTATCCATCCAGTTAAGGTAACTACCACTATAAACATTATCCCATTTTTAAGGAGACCTATTTTAAGAAGCTTATCCTCTTGTCTGGCAATTAAAATAGAGTAGCCGGCTAGATTAAAGAAAAAAATGCATGTGTATTGTAGTTTTGTTTTATGCTTTTCAAATATTGATAATTTATTAGGTACGTTAGTTACAAATGTTGCCGATATATATATAAATACTATCATAAATCCAACAAATACATAACGACTTAATAAAATAAACATATCTAGGTAAGCCATATATTTTCTCCTTTTTACTCTACACCATGGATAAAGTACCTATCATTATATTCTATACTATACTGTGATGTTTCATCTGTATACCAGTTTATAATTTCCCTTATCTCTTCTGGCCTTTCAGATGTGAACTCAAAACGCATTTTATGGATAGGTAAATTTTTAATTTGATTTATTCTATCTGCAAGGGCTATGGGTCTACTACTTAAAATCTGCATCCTACAGCTTTTACAATTTGTAGCTAGACTGTACTCCTCCCCTTTACGGTCTATAAGTTTATAGGGGCTATCTAATCCGCCTTTTTTATAGTCACAGTTCCCATATCTACCTACTAAACACTGCTCTGTAGTCATAATAGGTATATATCCATATATGACCATTTCTAAACAATCACCACTTATATTCTCTATTTCTTTTTCGCTTAATTCTAGTGATAAGGTACTTGTATTTATTCCTAGGTTTTCCCAAGCTTTTATGCTTTCATTGTTCATTATATTAAGTGTATAATCAACAATCTTTTCCTTATTACTTCTAGCAAGTCTTTTAATCTGACCATAGTTTCTAATTAAGTAACCATCTATATCGGTGCTTTCAATATAGTTCATTATATCGCTATATATATTGTAGTCATTCTCCCTTTGAATATGTGGGAGGGCTATATATAGTTTAACATTTTTTTCTTGGCATAATTTTATTGCCCTATCTATATCTGAAACTTCCTGATATTCCAATTCCAAATATATATGACTTAAATTATCCAAACATGCCTCCAGTTGATCTATATTTCTAACACAACCTGTAAAAACCTTATCAGTAAATACATTTGCTTCTTTTAAATCCCTATCATTTAAATAATTTTCATACCCCTTACCACTATATGAATTATTATTTAGTATTTTAGCAACCAATTCCTTGCTTGCTGCTCTTCTTAAGTTATTAATACTTGAAATAGGTATGAAAATATTACTATCACAATCTATATTTATATTTCTTGCCTTAAATGGTGTATTACCAAATTTTGAAATCTGTTCCTTAAGCTTTTCCTGGCTAATGGGGGCACTTCTAGCAGCTATTACTTTATCACCCTTAAGACTGATAACACAGCCATTTTCATGGGTTAATTCTACTTCCATTGCCTTATCTAATCTAGCTATCAATCTTATATCTACATAAGATTTCCTATTATTGTTGGAATAGGATCTTGATAATTCTTTTAAAAGTTCATGGTCCTTAGAAAGATAAACCTTATCCCCTTTTGATATATTGCCTCTTATAACTATACTAAGTATTTCCCCAGCTTTCATTTTCTTAGAAATACCAGCCCCCGTATTTATACCATCTTGGGTCATTATACCAATTCCATCCCCAGGATTTAAATCCTTCTTTAGTTTAATTTGAGCATTTGACATATTGCTATATGATATTACTTCTCCAACTAAAAGTCCCATATTTTTAGGACTTTTAGTTGACATCATAGATTTTCCTGGCTCCTGGGTAAAGTAACCCTCAGTAAAACCTCCCCTATTAAAAACAGTTAAAAGTTCATCTTTGTCATTCCTTGCAACCTTATAATCATTTTTCCCCATAGCCATATCAATATATTTACTATATATCCTAGATACCGATGCTATATATTCCGGACTCTTCATTCTGCCTTCAACTTTAAATGTGTCTATACCTGCATTAATAAAATCAGGTATGAGGTCTAGGGTTTGTATGTCTTTGGGGCTCATTAGATATTCCTCATCTTTATTTGTAATATCTATACCACCTTCACTAAGGGAGTATGGTAATCTACAAGGCTGGGCACATCTACCACGATTGCCACTTCTTCCCCCTATCATACTACTCATTAAACATTGACCTGAATAAGAAACACAAAGGGCACCATGTACAAAGGTTTCTATCTCTATATCTACAGCTTTTTTTATGGACTTAACCTCTTTTAATGATAGCTCCCTTGCAAGAACTACCCTCTTATATCCTAAGTCTTGCAAAAACTTAACGTCATCTATACTATGAGCACTCATTTGGGTACTAGCATGTACATTTATATTTGGAAAGTATTTATTCACCACCCTAAAGACCCCAAGATCTTGAACAATAATTGCATCTACACCTATGATGCTTAAGTCATGAATATAAGACATTAGCTCATCCATTTCCTCGTTCTTAACAAGGGTATTTACAGTTACATATACTTTTACATTCCTAAGTTTGGCATATTCTACTATTTCTTTTAATTCTTCTAGGTCTAAATTTTTGGCAAATTGTCTTGCACTAAAGTGTTTTCCTCCTACATACACTGCATTAGCACCGTTTTCAATTGCAGCATAAAAACTATCCATTTCCCCCACAGGGGCAAGCAATTCTGGTTTTTTTAACATATTTAATCTTCCCACCTATATAAGAAAAACGAAGTAATTTTACTTCGTTTTTGAACGTAATCTTGTTATTTCAGTTTGTAATTCCGATATTTTGTTTCTTAATGCTTCATTTTCCTTTTCTAATTTGTTAAACTCATTATAAAATCCATTGTTTTCCAGGTTTTGTTTTTCTAATTCTTCCCGAGCTTTCATCAAATCATTTGCAACATTAATAGATGTTAACATTGCTATTTGTGTTGTGCTCATCCTATTGCCTATATCCAATTCCTTTACATCCCTTGTTACTTTATCAATATAAGAAGCTACCTTATGCATATGTTCAGGAGGTTCATTGCCCTGGATTATATAAACATTCCCCCCAATGATTGTTTCTATCTTATTTTTTTCACTCATTAGCAGCACCCCATTACTTTTTCTACATTATCCACGGTTATTATACACGTTTATTTATTTTATTGTATCATGCTACTAATTTTAATACAATTAAAAGCCTAGAATATCTGGCTTTTAGCTAACCTTCCTGGGGTAATGGTAATCCCATATGCTTATAACCATAAGGAGTGAGCATCCTTCCCCTTGGCGTTCTTTGCAAAAGCCCCATTTGTATAAGATAGGGTTCATATACATCTTCTATAGTATCACTTTCTTCCCCTATACCTGCGGCCAAGGTATCCAAACCTACTGGGCCACCATTGAATTTATTAGCAATCATTTCCATAATCTCCCTGTCAACCTCATCTAAGCCGCATTGGTCTATATGAAGCTGTTTTAGAGCTTTATTTGCAATGTCTAGGGTTATTTCACTATCATATTTAACCATAGCAATATCCCTTACCCTCCTAAGTAGCCTGTTTGCTATCCTAGGGGTACCTCTCCCCCTTCTTGCTATTTCACGAGCACCTTCATCATCAATTCCTACTTCCAGAATTCCACTTGCACGCTTTACAATTTGGGTAAGTTCATCTTCACTATAGTATTCAAGGCGTTGTATAATCCCAAATCTATCTCTAAGAGGTGGTGAAAGCAGTCCCGCTCTTGTAGTAGCACCTACCAGTGTAAAGTTAGGTAAATCTAATCTAATAGACTTTGCGCTAGGCCCTTTACCTACCACAATATCAATAGTATAATCCTCCATAGCAGGATAAAGGATTTCTTCAACATGCCTACTCATTCTGTGTATCTCATCTATAAAAAGCAAATCTCCATCATTTAAGTTATTTAAAATAGCTGCCATATCACCTGGTTTTTCTATAGCGGGTCCTGAAGTTATCTTAATATTTACACCCATTTCATATGCTATTATGGAAGCTAAAGTTGTTTTACCAAGTCCTGGTGGCCCATATAATAAAACATGATCTAATTGTTCATTTCTTTGAGTTGCTGCTTCAATAAAAATACGCAAATTTTCCTTAGCCTTGTGTTGGCCTATATATTCATCTAGTGATTGTGGCCTAATATTAGATTCTATTTCTATATCTTCTGCCCTTAAATCTGCACAAATCATTCCCCTGTCCATATATTTCACCTATTTCTTATATTGTTGCCAGTATCTTTAAGGCTTGTTTTATTATTTCTTCTACTTCCATTCCTTCATTATAAACTTTATTTACAACATCCATTGCATCCATTCTAGAATATCCTAAAGCATTAAGCGCCTCTATAGCATCTCCTGCGTGGCTTATAGCCTGGCTATCTTCACCTACTTCTGGTAAGGCAATTATATCCTCATCAGTAAACTTATCTTTAAGCTCAAGAATCATTCTTTTTGCTGTTTTAGGCCCTATCCCTGGTACCGTAGTTAAAGTTTTTACATCCTGGGAAATAACTGCACTAATAATTTCCCTTGGACTTAAGACCGATAATATGCTCATTGCCACCTTAGGTCCTATTCCGTTTACAGTTAAGATTTCTTCATACATATCCTTCTCTTTAGAAGTATTAAATCCATATAGAATCCTAGCATCCTCCCTAACATGATCATATGTATGTATTTTAACTTCATTTCCACAGGGCGGTAGTTTCAAACTTAATGAATGCGGCATTAGTATTTCATATCCTATTCCTTGGACTTCAACTATTACATGTTTTTCAGTAACTTCTTTAAGTATCCCTTTTACGTATATAATCAAAACATTCACCTTTCTTTTTCAATCTAGAACATCAGTTCCATCATACTATACAGTTAATCTAGTGTAAAGTATAAGATATTTATAAAATAGGAACTTTGAATAAGCATTCCCCATAAGATGTATATGAACCCTATTTTTTGGAGGTGCAACTATGCTAGCTTTATGCGTTAGATTTTCGCACTTTTCAAGTATGACATCTTTCCCCCAACCACTTAGCCCAGATCTTGAAAGAAAGCATTTGAAACTTTATAATCAGGGAAATTTAGAGTCAAAAACCATTTTAATAGAACACAATTTAAGACTTGTAGCACATATTGTTAAAAAGTATAATAATTTCAATCAGGATACAGATGATCTAATCTCCATTGGAACAATTGGTCTTATTAAAGGTATTACATCTTTTGATATAAATAAAGGCACAAAACTCGGAACGTACGCAGCTAGGTGTATAGAAAATGAAATTTTAATGTATTTAAGGTCTACCAAAAAACAAAAAAGTGAAATCTCCTTGCAAGCCCCAATTGGTACTGATAAGGAAGGTAATGAAATCTCTTTACTAGATGTTTTGTGTAATGATAATGATAATGTTTCAGATTCGGTAGAATTTAATATAGAGCTTAAAAGAACCTTTGATAAAATGAAACATACTCTTCAAGAAAGGGAGGCTAGGGTTCTGGTTATGCGTTATGGACTTGATAATAAAAAAGAAAAAACCCAAAGGGAAATTGCTGAGATATTAGGTATTTCTAGATCTTATGTATCTAGAATTGAAAAAAAAGCCCTTAGTAAATTAAATATAGAATTAAATAAAAAATAAGTAAAAGTCCTAATTGTTTGGGACTTTTACTTATTTAAATTAACCTAATTTAAATTACTCTTTTAATTCCTATTAAAGGCTTACCTGATGTCCTAAATGCAGTTCCTGTTGTTATTCCAGTCTTTGGTGTACTGGCCTGAATTACTTGTCCATTTCCTATATATATTGCCACATGGGATACATTACCATTGTAACCATAGAACATTAAATCCCCTGGCCTTACATCAGATGAGCTAACATGGGTTCCATTGTTAGCATACTGAGCTGATGAGCTACGGCTTAAAGATACTCCAAAATTCTTATATACCTGGGATGTAAACCCTGAACAGTCTACTCCTGTTGTTAGGCTGTTTCCACCGTATACATAAGGATTGCCTAAAAACTGCATTGCATAGGCCACTACTTCTTCTCCCTTATTACTACTTGGATTACTTGGTTTGGGTGTATTGGTTTGGGAATTTCCACCTACAAGCTTATCCTTTGCACTTTCCTTACCTATATTAAGATAAGATTTAGCCATATATCCTTCTATATTATCAGATGTAACAACATGTACCCAATCTTCTCCTATACTTAATACAGTAACTACTGTTGTTGGACTTACTGTTCTTAATACTGTACTGTCTGTTGTAGCTTGTTCCCTTAAATTCACATTGGTTGTTGGCACTGCAATTGTTTTTTCTGCTGGTTTATTTTGTGGGGTTGCAGCTGCTTTTTTGTTAGTAAGTTGATCAATAAATATCCCATCTAGAAACTCCCTATGTATATAACCTTCCTGGTTTCCTACATATACTAAAAGCCAATCACCAACTTGCTCATGTGCATATAAAACATTATTTTTATGAACTTTAGATATTACTGGTGCACTATAATCTGCACCACTTCTTATATTTACATTGTTAGCATTTACAATCCCTCTTGCTTTTTGCATATCTATGTACTGCCCGCTAACATACCCTAACCCTTTTGTCTTAGTTTCAATAGCATACCATCCGCCATCTACTTTATCTAAAATATGTATATATTCATTGTTTCCAGCTGAATCGATAACCTTGTGGTTTGCTGAAGCTCCTGCTCTTATGTTTAATGATGTAGCATTCACATTTCCATAGGCATTAGCATATAGTGCCTGGCTGAATATTAAAACCCCAAGTGTTGCTGCCCCTATTATCTTCTTTATTTTTTTTCTGGCCATTTTGCTAGTTTCCTCCTATTTATATTTTGTACTAATATATATTTTCATTTAATAGTTGTTACACACTTATTACAAATTAATTATATGAATTCATTATATATATTGTTACAGCATTTGTCAATTATTTTTGCCACATAGTTTGTTTTTTCATCATATAATTTAGTGTATATAATAATTTTATATTACATTAGTATTTTATAGTTTCTACTAGGCTATAATATGGTATAATCGTTGTTGGTACTTGATAAATACATAAATTAAAAAGGAGATGTTAAATGAAATACATAAAACGTATAACCTTAATAGCTTTAATAATACTGACATCTGCAACTGTATGCTCTGCTAATGATCAAGATTCAAGTAAGCAAGCCGCATATGATGTTATTGTCGTTGGGAGTGATCCTGAGGGTATATCAGCCGCTGTATCAGCCGCTAGGGAAGGCGCTAGTGTACTGCTTATTGATAGTAGATATAGGGTAGGAGGGCTTTATACATCTGGCATGCTAAGTATGTTAGATATGAACTATAAAAAGTCCAATTCCTTAGAAACTGTTAATGATGGATTTTTTTCTGAGTTTTACTCTCGTGTTGCATATAATACAAGTTTTGATATTGACCATACAGAGCAGTATTTTAACAATTTATTAAATAATAATAAGGTTTCTACTGTGCGTTCAGTTACTAGCTATGAACCTATTATGGACGGAAAGACTGTTAGGGGTGTTAGCTACACCAAGAGTGGCGAAGTTTATGATGCTTTTTCAAGTATAGTTATAGATGCTAGCCTGGATGCAAAGTTCGCCAGGAAGGCTGGAGCTGGTTATGTAGTTGGCAGAGATGATCTAGGAGTTAAAGACGAATATGCAGCAGCTACCCTTGTTTTTTCTGTATCTGGTGTAGATTGGCTTGCAGTTACTAGGTATTTAAATAGTGATAACTCCATATATACAGGTGCAAACCCGGGTGTTGCGTGGGGTTACCCACAAATGCTAGAGTACAATAGTCAATCCCCTAGAATCCAGCTTAGGAGACTAAATATGTCAAGGCAAAAAGATGATAGTGTTGTTATTAACGCACTTCAGGTTTTTGATGTAGATTCACTAGACGAATCTTCAAAAAATGTTGCTTATTTCCTTGCCGTTTCTGACCTTCCAAATGTTATAAACTTTTTAAGAGCTAATGCTCCAGGATTTGAAAATGCTGTTTTGCATAGGACTGCTGATGAGTTGTATATAAGAGAGGGAGTTCGTATTGTAGGTGAGGATGCTTTAACTAGTGATGATGTATTCACAAATAGAAACTTTAGTAATAAAGTTGCATACGGAAGTTACCCCACTGATTTGCAAGCAACCAAGAGAGATTTCACTGGTGGTAATATCCTAACAGGACGAAATCTATATACAATTCCTTTTGGTATTATGCTTCCTAAGGATATATCAAACTTGTTAGTTGTGGGACGTTCTGCTGGCTATGATAGTATTGCCCATAGTAGCGCACGTACGGTACCAGTTGGTATTGCGCTTGGCCAGGCAGCAGGTATTGCATCTAACTACAGTATTAGTAATAATATATCCTTAAAAGAGATTAATGATACACCAGAGCATATCTTAAATGTACAAAATAGGTTAAGGGAAGTAGGTGTAGATTTAGATACTCCACTTCCTACAGATCATCCTGAAAAAAACAGCTGGTCCTATCCTTATATACAGAATTTAAGATCGCAAGGCCTATTATCTATGGAACATAATTATGTAAACCATTATTACTGTGATAAAATAGCAAGTAATGATTCATTTAATAGGATTATTACATTAATAGAACAAAACTCTAAACTTCCTATAAATAAGGTAAACTATAATCCAGCATATAATAAGGCTATAAATAAGGCAGGTGCCTTAGATATAGTTAATCAACTAATGGGAACAGAATACAGTAACTTTAATGATCTTGCTTCCAGCTCCATTATAGATGATACAGTTTCTTTAAAGTTTTCAAATAGTAATAAACTTACCAATGCACATATATACGCTCTTATGGATAATATCGTAGACCATATAAGAATTAGCAATGATATGCTAGTTCCTACACTTGAAGAAATTATACGCTATGATATTACAGAGGAAGATTTACCTGATCTAGTAGAAGATTAAAATATATAAAAGGTGATGTGGGTCTATTTTACAGACCTTACATCACCTTTTTTCACCTAAATTGTTTCTCCCCATATAATACTATAGTAGCAATTTATCCTTAAGAAAGGATTGATATATTTATGAAAGCTTTTTACCCCCCTGTTATGAGTAGGCAAACTATGGGAGAACTTATCGTAGATGTTAGCACTAACCCTATGCTAGCTCCTCTTTTCCCAATTCCGGATACCCCAGTAACAATTCTCAGGCGCTTACCTTCCGGAGAAGAGGAAATTATAGAAGAACTAATAACAGATGAATCTGGCCAAACCCCAGTGATATCACTCCCTGCTCCACCTGAGGAATTATCCTTAGATCCTACTAATACAATTAAACCATTTTCATCATATATAATAGAAGCTAATCCTGAGGGCTATAACTCTGTAACTGTGGAAGGGTCCCAGATTTTTGCTGATGTACAGTCTATTCAGCCCATAGAGCCTCTTTCACTTAATCGTAGTATGTATAGGCAGGAACAAGTGTATATCATAGGTCCCCCTGTATTATTCGGGGATTTCCCGCCCAAAATTCCAGAGCCAGAACTAAAAGCTACTGGACCAGCCTCTGGCCTTGTTGTACTAGATGAGCCAGTTGTACCAGAATATATGATTGTACATGATGGATATCCAGATAACCCCAATGCACCAAACTTTAGGGTTAATTATAGGGACTACATTAAAAATGTTGCATCTTCTGAAATATTTCCTACTTGGCCAAGATCAACCATAGAAGCAAATGTTCTTGCTATAGTATCTTTTACATTAAATAGAATCTATACAGAGTGGTACCGTAATCAAGGCAAGACCTTTACAATTACTAGTTCCACTGCCCATGACCATGCTTTTTTCAATGGGAGAAATATATTTGCATCTATTTCTCAAGTTGTAGATGACCTATTTTCTACCTATATTCTTAGGGAAGGGTTTTCCCAACCTCTCCTAACCCAGTATTGCGACGGAGTGCAGGTTCAGTGTCCTACATGGATGACCCAGTGGGGATCTAAAAATCTTGGAGACCAGGGTAGAAGTGCCATAGAAATTCTTAGAGCGTTTTATGGCAATAATATATATTTAACATCTGCACCACAGGTACTTGGAAGTCCTGAATCATACCCAGGTACTCCCCAGCAACTAGGTTCTACTGGCCCCCCAGTTAGAACAATTCAAAATCAATTAAACAATATTTCAAGGAATTTTCCTAGAATACCTAGGGTTGCGACAGATGGAAACTTCGGACCTAGCACCGAAGAGTCTGTAAGGATCTTCCAGGAAGTATTTCACCTTGTCCCTGATGGCATTGTTGGCCGTGCAACCTGGTATAAACTATCCCAGGTATATGTAGGAGTTACGCAAATAGCTGAGCTAATCTAATTTATTATCTTTCACAACAAAAAGATTATTAGAATTACTAGCTAATATATAATCACAACTTAAAGGATGGGAGATTGTCCCCATCCTATTTTTATAATATTACCCTTCTTAATCTTGCATTATCTATAGCATCCTTAGCACATAATTTTCCATAACCCCAGATAGGATTAGGAAAAACTACTCCTTCAATATCCCTTCTTGCTCCCCTTAATAGGTAAGCTTTTAAAGATTCTCCATATAAAAAAGGATTATTTCCATTTACGATACCCCACTCCATAAGTAGGGCTGCTGTTCCAGTTACATGAGGAGTTGCCATACTAGTCCCGCTCATAAATACATACCTACCAGTATTACTTGTAGATTCAATATTAACACCCGGCGCAACTAAATCAGGCTTTATAACTAGGTCATCCCTTCCAAATCCCCTACCTGAGAAAGCTGCTATTTGATTAGTTACTGAATTATAAGCCCCCACACTAATTACCCCTGGTGCTGTTGATGGTGTTGTTAATGATGTAAATGAAACTGGATTTAACATTCCTGTCCCCGGCCCAGTTTGTTCCCTTGTAGGGCCCCATACATTATAGCTACCATCTATAACATCAACCCCGTACAAAGTAACTGTCCAGACCCCCGAATCCACCATTCCGCCCCCTACACCTTCCAAGAATATAACTATCTCCTCATCTCCATTTAAAGGCGAAGGTGGGCTAAACACTACAAATATTTCAGTATTTCTTATGGTTACCTTTCTAGATCCTTGCCTAATTGTGAATCTTCCTGACTTTTGCCCACTTGGTGTAGTAATTTCCATTTCAAATATATCTATAAAACTTTTCCATATATAAAGATAGTAAAAGGCCTCACTTTCACCTATTACAAATTGAAATGAATCGCTACCACCTTGTGGCACTATACCAAAAGAATGATTAGAACTTACCCCTTCATTACCTGTAGCAACTACAATAGATGTTTTCCAGTAGGTTGACATCTCTTGCAAAAACAACTCTAAAAGAGACTTACCATCATGGGAGCCCTCATTCATTCCTACACTTATATTAATTGCAACAGGCTTTCCCATTCCCCTTGCCTTATCTATAATATATTTACAAGCTGTCATAATTTCCACTGTCCTGACAAATCCTTCCCTACCTGGCTGACCTAATTTTACAATAACAAATTCCGCCTCTGGGGCTACACCCATTATATTGCCATTAGATGCCCTTCCATTCCCACCCGCTATCCCTGCAACATGAGTACCATGACCCGCAAAGTCCTCAAAAGGCACTATTGCTAACTGCTCTTCTATGGTAGGTTGCCTTAGAGCTTCATTAATTTGACTCCTGCTATATTCAGTCCCAATCTTATAGCCTAAAGGTGGATCACCTTGCACATTTTGATCCCAAATTGCCTCAATTCTTGTAGATCCATCTTCATTTCTAAAGTCTGCATGCCTATACAGTATCCCAGAATCAATAATGCCTAGAATTACACCTTCTCCTTTTAAGTTATAGGGGGGATTATTATGAACCTGTGGGATACAAGATGCAATCATATTTTGGGTATAGGAGTATACCATCTGCTTTGGGGTCTCTACGTATTCTACCTCTGTATAGTTACTAAGGCTTATAATATTTTCTCTTGGTATTGTTAAAATAGCGAAATTAGGTGTAAGAATTTGCGCCGTTCCACCTTGTTCATTAGCAATTCTTTCTATATCACCATGATATTTAACTACTAATTCCCAATTGCCCTCTAGGCCAAAACCTAGGGACTCTCCTGCATCTGGTGTTAGCATACTATCGGGGAATTGCTCCATTACATTTAATATACCTCCTAATTTTTTCTCTGCCATATGATCACCTACCTATTTATCAAACTTATAAGCGTATCCTCTAAGCAAAAGGCCCCATTACCCCATGATTGGTTAGGGTATCTTGTATCTGTTACTATTCTTCTTGTATTCCTTAATAACGCTACTCTTAACCTATCACCATATAGGGAGGGATCATTACCGTTAACAATCCCCCACTCCATAAGTAAGGCAGCCCCCCCCGTAACAAATGCAGCTGCTATACTAGTGCCGGTTGCCATACTATAATCCCCTTGATTGTTTGTGGTTGTAACCTGGGCTCCTGGTGCTGCAAGCCCTGGCTTTATCCGTCCATCCCTTGTAAAACCTCTCCCTGAACCTGCTATAATTTGATTAGTATAAGGATTAAAGGCTCCCACACTTATTACTAAACTACTAGTTGATGGAATGGTTAGTGTTGTAAATGAATTAGGCTGCAAAAACATTGTTTCCATACCTGTAACTGCTGAAGTTGCACCCCAAATATTATATATACCAGAAATTATAGAAACACCATATATTGTTAAAGTCCATATTCCGCTATCAATACTCCCACTTTCCGACTCCATAAATACGGATATTTGCTGGTCTGCATTAATGTTTGAAGGCCCTGAAAAATTCACAAGAATTATAGTTTCACCTAATTCATATAATATGTTATTCCTACTAGCAGATATTCGGTCTGTTTCTTCACCTGTTGGGCTTGTAAGTTTTATTTCTAAAGTATCAATAAAAGAGCTCCACATATTAAGAGCATAGAATCCTAGCCCTGTATTTATTATAAATTGCACCTCCCTTTCTTCTCCATCTTCTATAATTCCCTCAGTATGATTGGCCCTATCTGCTTGGTTACCAGTACCTACAATAATATTACACATCCATCTTCGTGCTATTTGATCTATATAAAGCTCTAGTAAAGCCCTTCCATCATGGCCACCCTGAACCATTCCTAGTCCTATATTAATCGCAACTGGTTTATTCATTGAAGTTGCTTTTTCTAGTATATATTTTAGGGCCCTCATAACCTCTAGAGTTCTTGGCGTTTGTATCCCACCTTCCATCCCAACCTTTACTACTATAAATTCAGCCTCAGGTGCAACCCCAACCTCCCGTCCATTTGATGCCCTTCCATTACCTCCCATCACCCCTGCTACTGCTGTTCCATGGCCTATAAGATCTGTACTTGGAACAATCCTATAAGTTTCCTCCATTGTTAACTGATCTAAAGCCTCGTTAATCCTTTCCCTACTATATTCTGTCCCCACATCGAAACCAACAGGTGAATTGCCTTCAATTGTTTGATCCCATAAGTAAGCAATCCTTGTAGTTCCGTCTGCATTTATAAAATCTGGATGAGTATAGGTAATTCCTGAATCAATAATCCCAAGTAGCACACCCTCCCCCCGCAAATTATAGGGGGAGACATTATGAACATTGGTAATGCACGCCTTTCCATAGCTTTCCCTTATTATATAAAACATTCTCTTGGGTAAGTCCATATATTCTATTTCAAAAAAAGATGCAAAATCTTCTATCTCCTCTGGCTCTATTTCAACACTAGCAAAACTTTCACTTAATACTTCTACGCTAGCACCTACAGATTGGGCAGGAACCAGTATATCACCATGGTATTTTACAACCAGTTCCCAGCCATCCCCTAAGCTAACACCTGTATTTTGTACGAAAGTCGTTGCTAGTGATGTCTGGTAATATGTTAAAGCAAGTTGAAGTTCAGGTCCCATTTTATTTTCGTATGCCATAGTTATCACCCACTCTAAAGTTTATATGGACTAATCTATCATAGGATCAATATCAAGTAAACCATATCCCCGTAATGGATTAGGATAGGTTAGTGTTGGTTCCCTAGTTACCTCTTCAACTAATATCGCCCTCATGGTGACAGTATTTGCAATTTCTTTACCTGCTTTTAACTGATGTTCGTATACATGGGATGTTATACCAGTTACTATAGCGCTACCTACAGCGGTTCCGCTAACAATTCCCCACTCCCTATTAGGAAGAGGCCCAGGTATATTAGTTGATTGAACCATAAAGTCTGGCTTTACCCTATTATCCCTTGTAAAACCCCTTCCAGAACCAGGAGTTAAGGAGAAAGATTTATTATTATATGATGCTATTGTAATTACCTCAGCTGTACTCGTATTGTATATAGTTGTGAAGGGATCTGATGGCTTTAAAATAGTAGCTGGCATAATCATGCCAGCTTTGGGAAGCCATATATCATAACGTCCCTCTATAATCACTATTCCTTTTATACCTATTAGCCACTCCCCCTCCACAGGATTCTCTAACCTAAATCTTATTACCTGGCAACCTGTCTCACTATCAATTTTACTTCCTTGTGACCATACAGAACTAGTATTACTCAAGCTATAAGTTTGGGCTTCATTTAAAAATATTTCTATATTCCCTTCATCTTTAATTTGGGGAGGATTTAAGGTCACTTCAATCCTATCACCGAACATTGCCCATATTTCTACCATAAAAGCCGTCTCCCCTTCTGATATCTCTAGTCTGACTTCTTGCTCATTTTTATCCTTTAGATTTCCCATAGCATGATGTTTTTTATCTGCTTCCTCACCTGCAGCTATAATCATAGACACCCCTGGTTTCTCCCCATAATTGGTAACTATACTATCTAAAACAGCATTACCATCATGGGAACCGCTATTTGTACCCTGTGGTAAGCATATAGAAATAGGCATTTGATATTCATTAGCTATATCTGTAAGGAATTCCAGGCCCCTTGCAATATCTAGTGCTGAGACAGCTAAAGGATTATAATTGCCGTGGTAAAGCTCTTGCATAGCTTTAGGTGCTGGTGAAGGCTTTACAACAACAATTTTGGCACCTGTTGCCATTCCCTTATAGGTTATACCTTCTTCATGACTGTAGCCTGCTGCAATTCCTGCTAGTATTGTTCCACTTCCTCTTGTATCTTTATGGGGCACGATCTTATACGGATTAGAACTTTGTAAGGCCTCATTAATCATTTTTTCATCATAGACAGTTCCATATCCATAATCAGAATCTCCTTCTATTGTTTGATCCCATATACTTACGATCCTAGTTTTCCCATCGGAATCTATAAAGGCAGGATTTGTATAATCAATGCCACTATCAACAATACCTATCAAAGTATTAGTGCCATCGTGACCTGTATTGTAGTTTAGTATATCTGCCCTCTTAAAGTTAAAGGGCTTTATTTCAAAAGGCTCATTGCTAAGAACATGAGCTAAATAGCCTGTAATAAAAGGTTCTATATTATCACCTATAATATTTTTGATATCTGCCACTGTTCCCCTGATTCCAAAATAGGGAAACAAGAGAGGATAAATTCCATTATGATCTACAGGCACACTAGAAAAATATTGCTTTAAATTGTTGTATATAATAAATACATCTATCCTTTCATCTTCTGGTATGAATTCATATGCAATATCTAGTGATCTACAGTCTTTCATATCTGACTCTATGGTTAAACCCTTTAGTAACCCATCTAGGATATCTTCTTTGCAACATTTGATGGAAGCAGATTTTTGGGTGTGGCATGCCATATGTTTTATATAATGAGTTCTTAGTTTTTCCCCGTATAAATCTGGGTTATTCCCCTTAACAATCCCCCACTCCATAAGTAACGATATGGTTCCTACCGATAACCATCCTCTATTGGTATATATTGGGCTGATATTCTGTGATATATTAGCAGCTATAAACTCATTTTCTTCCATAAGGCAACTTACAATTGATACTTTTCCTTCTAAAATCTTACTAGAAATAACCTCCCTAACTAAAGAAAATTCCTTATCATTTTTTCCCCTTATATCAAAAGGAAGATAAATAACTAAGGGCTTGTTTTTACAATTTGATCTGCTGACAATATAGGAAACAGCCCTTATAAGGTCTGCTGTATAGCATTTATCTTTCATTATATTAACTATAATAATCTGGCTAGCTGGTGCTATTCCTTGATTCCCTACGCACATACCCATGGCTGATGGTTTATCCACAGACATATCTATCAGCTTATCTCCCTCATATTCCTTTTTGCCATCATGAAGGTGTAAAATACGTGACTTGCCATTTTCTTTTATATAATCCCTATAGTCTATATTGGCCTTATGACTAACCCAGCCCACCACCACACCTTCTCCACATAGATTGTGATTGCTTTTAGCCTTCTTGTTAATTTTATTGCCACCCTTGAAATCATCAACCTCTTGTATAGGTTTTGACTCCTCTATATATTCAATTTGCATTTTTCTGCTTGAGTGCTCCACCTCTTCATTGGTCGCCCTTATAATTCCATATTTCTCATTAATAGCCTCATATGGAATCAATAATTCATTAAATAAACTCTCCAAACTACCATGATACCTAATAATCCATTCTTTATAATTATTCACAATTTACCCCTAACTCTTTATATTAAAGCCAGGCTATTAAATAAGTTCAATCTACCATAACCCTCTACCGGGTTAGGATAAATAACTCCTTTTTGCCTAGTTGCTCCTCTTATTAATATTGAGTTAATGGTATTTGTATTCATAAAAGGTAGGTTTCCCTCTATATTTCCCCACTGAAAAAGAAGGGCTGCTGCAGATGCTGTTATTGCAGCACTTGCCCCTGTTCCAGTATATGCAGTGTATCCACCCCCTACTTGAGGCGCTCTTACATTTACTCCGGGTGCTATTAGATCAGGCTTAATTACACCGGTTCTAGTAGGCCCCCTACTTGATCCCACGAACATACTCTTGTCAATATCATCATAAGCTCCAACAACAATAGCTCCAGCTTGGGTTGATGGTATTGTAAGTGTAGTGAAGGGATTGGGCTGCAAAAACCTTGTAGCTGGGTTTTGAAATCCATCCTTAGGTAACCAGGCATCATATCTTCCATTTACAATATAGTCACCATATACCGTAAATGTCCATATTCCATCTGTTGGTTTTTGGAGTCTTACTATAATTTCCTGGGCACCATTTCTTGGATCTAGGTAAGTATATATTACAACAGCTGTTGTTTGTTCTAAGGGAAATTTGGTTTGATGATAACCACCTGGCGCTACTGGAATCCTATCTATAATACCGCCTAAAGGGCTACGGATAGATATTGAAATCCTATCAGGGTTATAGCTCCACATTAAAAGTTCAAATCCCTCTTCCCCTGGTGCAACATTAATCTCAAAACTATCGCTAGGGTTTGTAGCCAAGGTTCCCAGGTAATGATGTCCTGTATTTGCCTCATTCCCTGCTGCAAGTACAAGGGCTATTCTTCTAAGAGGAGCTATTTCACCAAGCAAGGTTTCTAGAATATTTGTTCCATCATGGGGTCCATCATTAGTTCCAATGCCTAGGCATATCACCATAGGCTTACTTGTTTCCCTTATGGATTGTATTAAATAATTTATACCCAGCATAATATCATTAGACTGACAGGCATAAGCATCATCTCTAATAAAATAGTAGTTTCTTAGATACTCACTAGCTGGCCTTAACTTAACAACATAAAGCTCAGCATCTGGCGCACCCCCTATATATTCATTAGCGCTACTCCTATCATATCCTGCAGCTATCCCTGCAATAAATGTCCCATGTCCATTCTCATCCCTACTAGGAACAATACTATAAGGGTCAGGATCCCTAAGAGCCTCATCAATCTCTTCCTTCATATACTCACTACCATAATTAAAACCCCTTGGCGGTGCCCCCTCTATAGTTTGGTCCCAGATTCTTTGAATTCTAGTCGTACCATCCTCATATCTAAATACATCATTTGTATAATCTATCCCCGTATCTATAATTCCAATTACAACCCCATCTCCCCTGAGTTCCCCATATGGATAGGTGTGAAAAAGAGAAATGCCCGCTTCTTCCAAAGATTCCTGAGCATTTAGGCCATATAATATGGGCAAGGTCACAGCTTCTGGTTGATTATTTAATAAAAACCTTTCCCTTTCTTCCTGCGGTACCCTTAGATAAGCATACCTCCTATTAATAATTTGAACGCTAATATTGGGAAATTCTTCTAACCCTTGACTTATATCACCATAATATTCTAATATATATTCTTCAACAGGAGCCCCAGTTGATAATGGTAATATAACTTCTCCTGAATTTTGCCTATTGAATTTCCTGCTATCCTTGTAGAACTTTGAACACATCCAACTACCTCCACCCAAAAATTATTATATTTATATAGATTAGTTACCTTATATTACTTATATGCAACTAAATATAATATATTTATAGGTCTTTAAGCGCCGATATTCTATATGTAATAAGGCTAACTTCTTATATCCTAATTGATATTTTTCTTAATATGAAAAGTTTTCCTTGACAGGGGCATATGACTACATGTAGTATGTAATATATGTAAAGCAACTACATATAGTACATAGTTAGTTAATATATAATTATTTAGGGGGATATTTATGATTTGTTATGTTATTAAAAGAGATGGTAGAAAAGTCAAATTCGATGAAACAAAAATACAAAATGCCATTCTATTGTCTGCTAATGAACTAGATTTAGAGCTAGACACTGGAAAAATTACAGGCCTAGTTACTGAAAAAATAAAAGATCTTGGTCTTGAAGAAATAGATGTTGAGCAAATACAGGACCTAATAGAAAATACATTAGATGATTTGGATCTTAATCATGTTGCTGTTGCCTACTCTAATTATCGTAAGGAACGTACAAGGCTGCGTGATATAAAGTCTGATTTAATGCGTTCTGTTCATAATATTGGTATAGAAACAGACAGGGATAATGCCAACGTTGGAAACAACTTTTCTTCCAAGCTACTTCGTATAGCTAGTGAAACTAATAAGTGGCATAATCTATCTAAGATACCTAAGGAACTAGCTAAATATCATGAAATTGGGGACCTTCATTTTCATGATTTAGATAGTTATAATCTTACTACTAACTGCCTAAATATTGATACTGGTGATCTTTTAAAACGTGGGTTTAATACTGGCTACGGAACAATTACCCCACCTAAGAGAATTGAAACTGCCGCCGAATTATCCTGTATTTTACTCCAAGCATCTCAAAATGATATGTTTGGTGGCCAGTCTCATGTCAACTTTGATAATGATATGGCTCCATATGTAAAGCTTACAAGGGATGAAATTATTAAGGAGTTTGAACTTCTACTAAGCACAATGACAAAAGAAGAATTCGATACATTTGTTGAGCAAAAATTACACAAAAGGGTACATCAGGCTATGCAGGGAGTAGTGTACAATCTAAATACTATGCATAGCCGTGCAGGATCACAGGTTCCTTTTAGTAGTCTTAATATAGGGATCCCCCATAGCGACGATGCCGCACTTATTTGTGAGTCCTTTTTATTAGAATATGAGAAAGGCCTTGGTAAGGGTGAACAACCCATATTCCCAAATATTATATTCAGGGTAAAAGATGGGGTTAACAGGGAAGAGGGCGATCCTTATTTCTATCTATATGAAATTGCCTGCAAAGTAGCAGCTAAACGTATGAATCCAACATTTATGAATTTAGATGCTGATTTTAATAAAGAATATTATGATAAGGGAATTTTGCCCGCAACTATGGGATGCAGAACCTATGTATGCTCTAACATCAATGGTCCAGAAGGACCAGATAAACGTGGTAACATTGCACCTACAACAATTAATCTACCTAGGCTTGGAATACTTGCAAAGGGCAATATAGATAAGTTTTTTGAACTACTTGACTCACGTTTAAATTCAGCTAGGGAATCATTAATGCATCGCTACGATATACTTTGCAAGCTTAAGGTTAAGGACCTACCTTTTGTAGCTGGCGAGCACTTATTGCTAGGTTCTGAAGGTTTATCAGCTAATGATAGTATTGAACCTATTCTTAAAAATGGAACATGGTCAATTGGTTTTATTGGGCTAGCTGAAACCCTAACTTCCCTTATAGGTTCCCATCACGGAGAAAGCGTAGAAGCACGTGAACTAGGATATAAAATCGTACAGCATATTAGGGACTTTACCGATAAGGCTACTAAAGAAGACAAACTTAATTGGAGCTGCTATGCCACCCCAGCCGAAGGCTTAAGTGGTAGATTTATAGCCTTTGATCAGGAGCGTTTTGGAAATATCCCAGGGGTAACCGATAAAGATTACTATACAAATAGTTATCATGTTCCTGTTGGCCACAAAATATCTATTAAAGATAAAATTCAAATAGAAGCACCATTTCATAAAATGTGTAATGCGGGCCATATTAGCTATATAGAAATAGATGGCTACCCAACTGGAGACACTATAAAGTCTATACTAGACTATGCTTACAAAGAATCTAACATCAACTATATGGGTATTAACTTTCATCTTAGATACTGCAAAGATTGTGGCCACCAGCTTTTACAGGGATCTACAACTTGCCCTAAGTGTTCTAGTAATGATATTCAAGGTATTAGCCGTGTAACAGGCTACCTAAGTTTAGATGAGCGCTTTGGCAGTGGTAAGATTGCTGAACGCCATGATAGAATTTCCCATGATGGGAATAATACTGCTGTTTATAAGAAGAATTTACTATGAAAAAACTTCAGGTAGCAGGCTTTCTAGATAACTCAACTGTAAATGGAAGTGGACTAAGAAGCGTTTTATTTTTATCTGGCTGCTTCCATAATTGCCCCGGTTGCCATAATGTAGATATGCAGGATATAAATTATGGTGAAAATATAGGAATAAATGAAATTATCACTAGAATCAAGGGGAATATACCCATTATAGAAGGTGTAACAATTTCAGGCGGGGAACCATTTGAACAGTGGGAGAATCTCTTACCACTATTACAAGAAATAAAAAAAGAATCCCTTACATGCTGGGTATATACTGGCTACACATATAGTGAAATAAACAGCAACAAAAATTTTAGCAAACTCCTCCCTTGGATTGATGTATTGGTTGAAGGACCTTTTAAGGAGGATCTACTTACTAATGATCTTCCTTATATAGGCTCTACAAACCAGAGAATATTGCTACTTTCCAGGGGAAATATAAATAGAGAATTACATTTTAATTAAGCCTTGTATTTATAAAACATATTGCCTATCTTTAATAGGTAATGTGTTTTATTTTTTCCACTGAAAAACAACTATTCCTCCAATCATAAAAGCTACACCTATTAGTTTGTGCCATTCAAATCCAGGACTTTTACTTCCAAACCAACCAAATAACTCTATAAGATATGCTAGACTCATCTGGGCTATAAGTATAAGCATAATAGCATAAGCTGGCCCCAAACTATCTATTCCCTTAATCACTGTATAAGTTATTCCTGCACCAAGAACACCACCTAGTAAATATAATTTATTAACATCCCTTAAGCCATTAATATTACCATCCTTAGTTAAGGCTAGAGCTATAAGACAAACCAAAAAAGCACTTCCCTGCACTATAGTATTGGTAAGCCATAAGCCAGCACTTTCTGTTACACGAGTATTAAACACTCCTTGTATGCTCATTAAGGCTCCTGATATCAAGGATATAATTATTCCAATCATTTCATACAACTCCTTATTTATATTTATATCTTAAGTTTTCACTATTTTACATATAAATATGCATACACGAATTGTATATTTTCAATCTATATTGTATAATACTAATATAGTTAAGCAGAAAGAATATAAGGAGGAAACAATATGAAGGATCATATTAAACACGACATCGATAAGAATACATTTTTTATTGAAGGTAAAGATAAGAATAAAGGATATGTAAAATACACAATCGATAATGGTATTATGGATATTAATAGCACCTTTGTTGACCCAGATTACCGTAGCCACGGCTACGCAAAGGAACTTGTAGATGCTGCAGTTGAATATGCTAAAAGCAAAGACCTTAAACTAAAACCAACCTGCTCATATGCAGTTAAGGTTACCCAAAGAGACTACCCTGACCTACTAGTATAAATCAGAGGAATACATCCTGCATAAGACAAGCACAAGCTTTACTTGTGAAAAGTCTTTTGCAGGATGTATTCCTCTTTTAGCCGCCAAAAAATAAAAGACCATCTTTCATATGCAAGAACATATAACTTTTTTCCTTAAGTTCCTGTGAATAAATATCAGTTTTACCTATAAAAAGCTATATGTTTGCGCAAAGCGAGTTTATAGCTTTTAGTAAAAAGATATTTATAAGCAGTTGAACTTAATAAAAAGTTATCTAGGTTGAAGCATATGAATATGGTCTTCACTTATAGAAGTATTATATTATTTTCCCTACATGTTTCAATCATTTCATCTGGCCAGACACAAGATTGAACCTCTCCTATATGTGCCTTTTGTAAAAAGAACATACATATTCTTGATTGGCCTATACCACCACCTACAGTGTATGGTAATTTACCTTCTAGTAGCATCTTATGGAAGGTACGTTCCTTACGTTCCTCACAACCTGCAATAGCTAATTGCTTTTCTAATGTCTCCTCATCAACACGGATTCCCATTGATGAAAGTTCTAGCGCCCTTTCATGCATTGGATTCCAAAATATAATATCTCCATTTAGTGTCCAATCATCATAGTCTGGGGCCCTATTGCTGTGAATTTGTCCTGATTCTAATTTACCACCAATCTCCATAATAAATACAGCTTTCTTTTCCTTAGCAATTGCATGCTCCCTATCATCAGGTGATAAGTCTGGGTATAGGTTTTCTAATTGCTGGGCTGTAATAAAGGTTATTTCTTCTGGTAATAATTTATCTAAACTAGGATAGAGGCTGTTTATATACTCTTCTGTTTCTAGGAATACCCTATATATGCTTTTTACAATGCTTATTAAAGTCCATTCGTTCCTCATTTCCTTAGTAATAATTTTCTCCCAGTCCCATTGATCCACATATAGGGAATGTGTATTATCTAATACCTCATCCCTTCTTATAGCATTCATATCAGTATAAAGCCCTTCGCCTATACCTAGCTCATACCTACCAAGTACCATACGCTTCCATTTGGCAAGGGAATGAACTATCTCAACTTCTGCATAGTTATCGTCCTTTATATCAAAAGAAACAGGTCTTTCTTCCCCACTTAAATCATCATTTAATCCTGATTCGGGTTTTACAAATAAGGGAGCTGATACCCTCATTAACTTTAATTCTTTAGCAAGTGATCTTTCAAAGAAATCTTTTAGCTTCTTTATTGCTATTTCTGTATCCTTTAATGACAATTTGGGCTTATACCCTTCTGGTATAATTAAGTCCTCCATTAATTTCCTCCTATGTTACACTTCTTAATATATAATTTATAAATCTTTTCCTTCTATATTATACCAGTTTTCTTATTAAAGTCTCTTTATCTCCAGGAATTAAGTCTATTACTGGTACTTCTATCATTGTATATGCCCCTGGTTCTTGTTTCATAGTTGCTCTGGCTGCACATATTAATATTTGTGATGTTACGGCAGGGTTATTGATTTTCATACTATAAGAAAATAATTGGTTTTGGGTAGCACCTGATACCCCTTTTCTCTCCATTTCTACACCATGCCCTCTATCAACATATAGCTCCACATCATCTACCTGTGTTACTATAGTTTCATCATTTATAAAATAGGAATCGGTTTTTATGGATTTCTCTACCTCTTTAAAATCATAACCTTCCTCCAACTCAATATATACCATTCTTCTATGAACCCCTGCCCCAACCGGCATAGTTACTGAAAGAGCATCCTTAACTCCATCAATCGATTTTACAGCAACAGTATGTCCCATGCTCATTCCAGGGCCAAAGTTGGTATAAGTAATCCCCTTAGGAGCCATAGCTTCCATAAGAACACGCATAATAGAATCCGTACCTGGATCCCAGCCTGCTGATATAATAGAAACAGCCTGTTTATCTTTTGCAACTATATCTAAATCCTTTTTTAAATCCCATATACTATCATGCATATCATATCCATCTACTGTATTTATTCCCAGTTCTAATGCCTGCCTTGCTACATCCTGTGTAACCCTTGTTGGTACACATAGAATAGCTACATCTGGCTTTTCTAATTCATCTATAGTAGAAGCAACTTCTATATTTGTAAGTTCTATAGGTTTATTTGCCTGGAAACTTTCTGACTGCTCTACTACCCCTACAAGTTCCATATCTGGCGCTGCATCTATTGCCTCTAAAGCATATTTGCCTACATTTCCATATCCTACAATTGCAACTTTTATTTTTGTCATATATATCTCCTTTTATATTGATATTTACCTTTCATATCCTATAAGATCTTTAATTACCTCACTAGCTATAATTAATCCTGATACCGAAGGAACAAAGGCCACACTAGCCGTTACAGTCTTCCTTGGGTCACTAGACTCCTCATCCCTTATGGCCTTTATGGGTTTTTCCTTAGAATAAACTACCTTTAGGGATGGTATATTGTGTTTTCTAAGCTCCCTGCGCATTACTTTTGCAAGTGGGCATACTGATGTCTTATATATATCAGTTACTTCAAACTGTGTTGGATCCATTTTATTTCCTGCACCCATAGCACTAATAATGGGTATGTTTCTTTTATCTGCCTCAACAACCAAATCTATCTTGGCTGTAACCATATCTACTGCATCCACAATATAATCATAATCATCCCTTATTAGGTCATTTGCTGTCTCTGGCAAATAAAGTTGTTCATAGGCCATAACCTTGCAGTCTGGGTTGATTTCCAGAATTCTATCTTTCATAATATCTACCTTAGCTTGGCCTATTGTTTTGCTTGTTGCAATAATTTGCCTATTTATATTGGATGCCTCCACAGTATCCTTGTCTACTATTATAATCTCTCCTACACCTGTACGGGCAAGCGCCTCCACTACATAAGAGCCTACTCCCCCAACTCCAAATACTGCTACCCTACTTTCCCTTAGCTTGTCCATAGATTGGCTGCCTATCATAATTTCGGTCCTTGAAAATTTATCTGACATATAATCACCTATTTTTAATATTCATCAAAATATAGGTGCCTTTTAAAATATTTCTACCATTAAAAGGTACCTATATCCTTGTTATTACTCTGCTATATATTCTACTCCATAATAATCACAAACTCCTGCTACTATAGCCCTTGCCACCGTCATTTGATACTCTTCATTAAGCATTAATAAGGCCTCGGGCAAATAGTCCATAAAGCCTGCTTCCACTAGTGTAGCTGGCATCATTGTATGGCGTAGCACATAGAAATTAGCTGGCTTTGCTCCCCTATCTACTAAACCTGTAAAATTAATAAGCCTATCTAGTACCTTTTGGGCTAGGTCCTGCCCCTTTATACTTCCTGTATAAAAAAACGTTTCTATCCCATTGGCCCTAACCTGAAATTCCGTCCCAAGCACATTGTAATGAATACTTACAAATACTGCTGCATCTATACTTGATGTGTCAATACCCTGCATATTCAGCTGCCTTATATACTCTAAATATGCAGTATTAGCAACACTTGTTCTAACGCTTAAAGGAGTATCAAAATCCCCTGGCGATGTAAGCAGTGTTTTAAAGCCCAGCCTTTCAGCTTCCCTAGCGGTAAACTCTGATGTTGGCTTATTAAATTCAGATTCCTGTATTACTGTACCATCAGGTAGTGGTGGTGTCCTTTTTTCTGGCGTAGATAAGCCGTGCCCTGCATCAATAATTAAAAGTGGTACAAATCCCAACAAGTTATAAAAATCAATCATATATTACCTCACTTTATATATAATACCTTATACATTATATGAGACAATATAAATTTTATTAATCTAAAGGATTAATAAATATACCACTTCTTAGCTTAGGCTCAAACCAAGTTGATTTTGGTGGCATAAGCTCATTAATATCTGCCACTTCCATTAGTTCTTGTATAGAAGTTGGATACATGGAAAATGCAACTCCTCCATATTGATCAGCAAGCTCTTCCAAATATTTAAGTCCTCTTATTCCTCCAATAAATTCAATACGATTATCTAGCCTAGGCTCTTTAATTCCTAATATAGGATCTAATAAATAATCTTGCAGTATCGATACATCTAGAGAATCTACTGGTCCCTTGCCCTTTATGGAATCCTTAGCCAGAAGACTATACCACCTCTTATTATAGTACATTCCAAAGTTGGCTTTTTCTCCAGGTCTATATATCTCTTTCTCTTCATTAATATGAAAATCCTTTGAAATAAGCTCCATAAATTCCTTATCTGATAATCCATTTAAATCCCTGACTATCCTGTTATAGTCCATTATATGAAGTTCATCTTCATCAAAGGAAACAGATAGGAAATACCCACTAGCTGGAGTTTTTCTTTTATTTCCTACTGCTGCCGCTGCTGCCGCCCTATGGTGACCATCAGCTATATAAAGACTATCTATCTCCCTAAAAGCTTGGGTTATCTGACTTCCTATTTCATTGTTTACCTTCCAAACTGTATGGTTAACCCTATCATCTGCTACAAAGTCATATATAGCTTTTTCATTTGCTATATAATTATCGATTATTTTCTTCAACTTATTATTTCTTCTATAAGCCAAGAAAATTGGTCCTGTATGCGCATTACAAGTATCTACATGATTTATCCTATCGAGCTCCTTATCTGCTCTTGTGTTTTCATGTTTTTTTATTACTCCATTATTATATTCATCAACACTTGCAACCCCTACTATACCACGCTGGGTAACTGTATCATTTTTTAGTTGATAGATATAATAACACTCTTCCCCATCCTGGATAAGTACTTTATTATCAATTAGTTTTTGTAGATAATCTTTAGCATATTTATACTTTACGGGATTCTCTTCATCCATCTTATCTTCTAAAAACACTTCTGGCAAATCAATCTGCAAAAAAGCATAAGGATTATCCTTAACAATCTCCTTTGCTTCCTCCACGCTCATTACATCATAGGGCAGGGATGCTACCTTATCTATGTATTCATCACTTGGCCTTAGGGCCGCAAAAGGTCTTACAGTTGCCATATTATATCCTCCGTCCTTTATTTAAATACCTATATATACCTGTTAATACTATTGCAATTAATAATATGATACTAACTATCAATAAAAAACAATGGTAAAAAAATTCCTGTGGTAAGATTGTAATTATAGGATCAGTAGCTGGGTCAAATATCCAGTAATCATTGGTGAATGCAATTTTGTGAAATATAATAAAAGCTCTATCGAAATTTAGCATTGCAAGAATCAGTATTCCTATGGGTATCATTATTATACCCATAGCTGTATATTTTAAAAAATCATATTCCTTTACAATATAATTTATTATTATAGCTGCTATACTATATATAGCTAAAATATACATAAGGCTCTTTAAAAATATAAATATATCTTTTACATCTTTAAAATGTATTTCTCCTTCTTTGGACATTTCAAAATGGGAAAAGGATAACTTGTCTATATTTTTATCAGTTAGATATTCTATTAATACACTATAATCATCTTTTATTTTGTCCTCAGATATATTGGAACTTTGGGCTATAGATAACTTATTTATATCCCAGTAATATAAGCCCTTAAAAGATAAGGTAAAGAGTACCGAAAAGCAGATAATTGTTATTCCAAGCGTTAACGGTAATGTCCATTTAATGATAAAGTTTATAACCCTCATATCTATCCCCTTATTCCCATTATAGATTACATATCTTAAATAATAACAAAAAGCCACTATAAATACTAGTGGCTTTTGCTTAAATTACTTGTTTTTATACCCTATCCTTTGGCTCATAAGCTGTATGCAGTAATTCAATGGCCTTTGGACTCATTGGCTCACCTAAATAGTTTTCATATAGCTCAATAATTGCAGGATTCTCATGTGATTTACGAATTGTTTTTCTTTCATCTTCCGTATAAATTGCTGCTTGCCTCTTCTTAAGAATTTCTGCATCCCCACCATGGTATGGTTGTCCACCACCACCAATACAACCTCCAGGGCATGCCATAATTTCTATTGCATGGAAATTTCTTGGATTACCATCCCTTATTTCTTCTAGTAATTCTCTTGCATTTCCAAGCCCATGGGCAATTCCTATGTTAAGGTCAAAATCCCCTACTGGAACTGTTGCTGCACGCACACCTTCAAAACCACGCAATTCATGGAAGTCTACTTTTTCAAGTGATTCTCCTGTTAGTTTTTCGTATGCTGTACGAGTTGCTGCCTCTATTACACCACCAGTAGTACCAAATATTACCCCGGCCCCTGTAGACTCCCCAAGTGGTTGGTCATATTCTTCATCTTCCAGGCTATTAAAGTCAATGTTTGCCTGCTTTATAAGTTTTGCAAGTTCCCTTGTTGAAATAACCATATCAACATCTTGGTTAAGCTCCTCACGGTCCGCTTCATATTTCTTAGCTAAACATGGCATTACAGATGCTACAACTAGATTTTCCCTTGGTACATTAATCTTTTCAGCGTAGTAAGTCTTAGCTATTGCACCAAACATTTGTTGTGGAGATTTTGCTGATGATGGAATATCTAATAAATCCTGGAATTGTCCCTCAAAGAAGTTAACCCACGCTGGACAACAGCTTGTAAGGATCGGCAATGCTACATCCTTATCACCATCTAAAAATCTCGTTAGTCTATCAATAAGCTCTGCTGATTCTTCCATGATTGTAAGATCAGCTGCAAAGTCTGTATCAAATACATAATCAAAACCAAGTTCCCTTAGTGCTGCAACCATTTTACCAGTAACTAAGGTTCCAGGCTCTAAGCCAAATTCTTCACCTAAAGCAGCTCGTACTGCTGGTGCAGTTTGAATTATAACTGTTTTTTCTGGATTTGCAAGGGCACTGATTATATCATTAGTCTGCTCTGCTTCTGTTAAAGCACCTACTGGACATACCGCTACACATTGGCCGCAATATGTACATACTGATTCTGAAAGATCCACCTCAAACGCAGTTGATACTACTGCATCAAAACCTCTATTAATTCCAGATAAGGCCCCTACAGATTGTACATCGTTACACATGGTTTCACAACGACGGCACATAATACATTTATCCATATCTCTTACAATTGATTTGGATTTATCTGGCTTATAGGTAGATTCTTTACCCTCAAATCTTACTTCACGCATACCAAGTTTCTTGGATACATATTGAAGACTACAATTGCCTGATTGCTCACAAATTAGGCAGTCCTTTGGATGATCTGAAACCATTAATTCCAAAACAACTTTACGCGCATTTAAAACACGTGGTGAATTGGTTGTTACAACCATTCCTTCTGTAACTGGTGTTGCACAAGAAGGAGCAAGGTTATTTCTTCCTTCAACTTCTACTACACAAATCCTACAAGATGCTGCCTTATTAACCATTTTTGTATCATGTAAATCAAGATGACAAAGTGTTGGAATGTGTATATCAAGTTTTTTTGCAGCATCTAATACAGTACTTCCTGCTGGCACTTCAACTACTTTACCATCTATGGTAAGTTTAATATCTGCCATAGTATTACACCCCTTTACGTTATTCTCTAATAATTGCCTTAAATTTACATCTATCCATACATGCACCACATTTTATACATTTTTCCTGATCTATAACATGTAATTCTTTTAGCTTGCCGTCAATCGCATCAGTTGGGCATACTCTTGTACATAAGGTACAACCAGTACAAGCATCAGTAATCTTATATTCTAATAGTGCTGTACACTGGCCTGCTGGACATTTCTTATCCGTTACGTGAGCTACATACTCATCCCAGAATATATCTAGTGTTGATAATACTGGGTTAGATGCTGTTTGTCCCAATCCACAAAGGGATGTATCTGTAATAACATGGCTTAATTCTTTCATAAGCTCAAGGTCTTCCATAGTTCCCTTACCTTGTGTTATCTTATCTAATAATTCAAATAATCTTGTTGTTCCTATTCTACATGGTGTACATTTACCACAGGATTCTTCTTGTGTGAATTCTAGGTAGAATCTTGCTACTGCTGGCATACAATCATCTTCATCCATAACAATCATACCACCTGATCCCATCATAGATCCTTTTTCAAGTAAGTTATCAAAATCAATTGGTGTATCAAGGTCTTTTGCTGTTAAGCATCCACCAGATGGCCCACCAGTTTGTACCGCCTTAAATTCTTTACCGTCCTTAATTCCACCACCAATATCATAAATAACTTCACGAAGGGTTGTACCCATGGGAACCTCGATTAATCCTACGTTATTTATTTTACCTGCAAGAGCAAATACTTTTGTACCAGGGGATTTTTCTGTACCAATAGTTTTGAACCAGTCGGCACCTTTAAGTAAAATTACTGGCACATTAGCTAGTGTTTCTACGTTATTAACACATGTTGGTTTACCCCAAAAGCCACTCTCAGCTGGGAATGGCGGCTTTGTAGTAGGCTCCCCTCTTTGTCCTTCCATTGAATGGATAAGAGCTGTTTCCTCTCCACACACAAAGGCCCCTGCCCCAAATTTAACCTCTATATCAAAGTTAAATCCGGACCCCATAATGTCATCACCTAAAAGTCCATATTCCCTTGCAGAATCAATTGCAAGCTGTAGTCTTTCTATAGCTAAAGGATACTCTGCCCTTATATAAACAAGCCCCTTATCTGCCCCTATAGCATAGCCACAAATAGCCATTGCTTCTACAACTGAGTGAGGGTCTCCCTCAAGAATTGAACGATCCATAAATGCTCCTGGATCTCCCTCATCAGCATTACAGATTACATATTTTTGGTCTGATTCATTATTATATGTAAATCTCCATTTTAAACCAGCTGGGAATCCACCACCACCACGACCCCTAAGGTTGGCATCTTCCATTAATTCTATAACTTCTAATTGGCTCATTTCTAAAATTGATTGGCCTAAAGCCTGATATCCATCTCGGGCTATATATTCATCAATATTATGAGGATCTACAAAACCACAATTACGAAGGGCAACTCTTTGTTGTTTTTTGTAGAAATCCATATGTTTAGAGTCTTCTATGGTTTCCTTTGAAGATGGATCAATAAAGAGTAATCTATCTACTACACGCCCTTTAACAACGTGTTCATTAACAAGTTCTTCTACATCATCTGGAGTTACTTCTACATAAAAAGTACTATCCGGAAGCACTTTTACAATCGGTCCTTTTTCACAAAAACCAAAACAACCTGTCTTTAATACTTGAACTTCTTCTGTCATCCCAACCCTTGCAAGTTCCTTAGTAAATTCATCAGCTATAATATCACTTTCTGCAGAGATACATCCTGTCCCTCCACATATTAGGATATGCATTGTATAATTTGACATTTATATTCCTCCTTCCTTATTCATCTAGTGACTTATGTGTTGATGGGATAATTCCATCTACCATAGTTCCATTTTTTATGTGCTTTTCAATAATTTCTAAGGCCTTTTCTTCTGTTACATTTCCGTATACAACTGGTTCTTCGCCTTTTAAAGTAACCTCTACAGTAGGCTCTGCATAGCAAAGTCCCATACATCCAACTTGAGTGATCATAACATTATCTATACCTTGATCACGAAGCTCATGGGCCATAAAGTTCATAATTTCACGAGCACCTGCAGCAATACCACAAGTTGCCATTGCTACACGAACTATAATCATATCTTCCACATTATCACCGTGTTCACGTACATCTACCGTGTTTTGTACTGAATCACGAAGAGCTTTTAATTCATCTAATGATTTTATTTTTGCCATGTTAATCCTCCTTATTTGTTATGGTGATTAATCTTCATATTCTGCTAGAATTTCTCTAACTTGATCAAGAGTTGTGATTCTACCATATACTTTTTCACCAACAAGTACTACTGGTGCAAGACCACAAGCCCCTACACAACGAAGCCCATCTAATGAGAATTTACCATCTTCTGTTGTTTCTCCAAGTTCTATGCCTAACTCAGTTTTAAAGTAGTCTGTAATCTTATCTGCTCCCCTAACATAACAAGCTGTACCTAGGCAAATAGCTATTGGATATTTACCCTTAGGTTCCATTGTAAAGAAAGAGTAAAAACTTACCACTCCATATACTTGTGACACAGGTATATCAAGCTTTCTGCCTACAAATACTTGTACTTCTCTAGGCAAATAACCGAATATTTCCTGAGCTTTATGTAAAACTGCTATAAGCATCCCCTTTTTATCGGGCAAACTATCAATATAGTCGCTTAGTTCTTGGTACATTTTATCTACCACTTCATTCTTACATGTTGTGCATGACATAATATTCCTCCTTATTTCCTTGTTATTTTTGTAACTTTTTTGGGAAATTTACTAGATGTTATTTTATTATCAAAACTATCTACTATATGAAAGTACCATATTAACAGTGCTTTTGTCAAGATTTTTAACCTATATCTATAATAGCTAACTTATGGTTATTCAATTCTGAATAATCAACTCACATTTTTTATGCGCTTTAATTTCTCTATCCAATATTTGGGCTTGTTTTTATCTATTTCCATATAGCTTACTCTTTCCAATATATCCCCTAAATAATGGGCATCTGATGATTGGATAATCCGCTTACTAGGATATTTATTAATGTAACTATTTTTTTGGCAATACCTTGAAATTTCTAAGTTGACAATGTCTAAATCTGGTGGAATAAGTCCTAAGTTAGAAATTATACTATAACTTTGCCTATCTATATGTGCTGGATAGCACACTCCTCCTATTTCCCTAACTATCTCCACAAGTTCATACACCGATAGCATTGTTGCTGTAAGTAATAGCCTATCAATTTCTCCTACTATATCATCTTGAGAATTATATATTAGCTGATTACCAAATATATATCTTCTATTCTTTAGTTTAGGTAACTTATCATAAACAATATCTTGTAGCTGTCTTGCTTGCTCTATATCTTCAAATAATGTAATAACATGAAATTCTTCGCTTGTTTCAACTTCCATTCCTGGGATGATCACTAATGATGTATCTCTTGCAACTTCTAGGACACTTTTAATATTTGCGGTAGTATTATGATCTGTAATTGCAATAGCATCTAACTCTTTCAGTAGGGCCATATTAACAATATTATTAGGGGTCATGCTTTCATCACCACAAGGGGATGCCCCTGTATGTATATGAAAATCATATGCTAATTTCATATCTTATTTTGCCCACATAAACTAGCAATTTCATATGCTGTTTTACTAGTTGTCAATATGGCTACCCCTTCCTCATCTGCCTTTTTTATGACTTCTTCGCTTACTGTGCTATCTTCAGCTATGATTACAGCTGGAATTTCTACTAGAGATGCCACTGCCACTACATTAATATGACTTTGGATTGTAATCCATACATTTCCTTTCTTAGCCTTAGCCATTACCCAGCTTAGTAGATCACCACAATATATCCCTTTAGCTACATTATTAAGTGTTTGGGAACCAGTTTCTAATTTTACAGGTAATATCTCTAATAGGTCTTTTACAGTCCTTGTATCCTTATTCTCCATTCCCAGCCTCCCTTTTCTCCTTATCTTGTGTAGGTGATACTTTTTGTGTTAACTCTAACATTTCTATTGATAGCTCTGTTATATGTTTTCTTAGCATAAATACGCAGTCTTCTATTTTGGCCCTTCCTCTTATAACATCTTCTGCAAAGGAGTTACATGTAGGGGAGCCACAGGATCCGCAATCAATTTGAGGTAATTGATCATATAATGCTCCTATATCTGTCATCATTATGAGGGCTTTTTCCATATCCTCATCTAAAGAAAAAACCGGCCTAGCTTCTATGCCTCTTTGCCAAATTTTTGGTATGCTATAATATAAATCAGGATATATCTTCTTTTTTTCTTTTTTAGGGCTATTATCCATAACCTTTTTTAAATAGTTTTTAGCAACAAATGGATCCTCTACCGTAAGTGGTCCCCCTAAGCAACCACCTATGCATGCTAAACCTTCTATATAATCAACATCTGTTAAACTTCCATCCTCTACCTTTTCAAGTACACTAATAACACTATCCATTCCATCTACAACTATATGGTTTTTAAGGCTTGAATTCGATGAGGCTCCCCCCTTTATAGCCCAGACAATCCCCTCTTGGCTACTTTCTTGTTTTATCGTAGGTTTTTCTGTTTCTTTGGCTATATCTAATACCTCCATAAATACTTCTTTTATAGAAAAAACCCCATTTACTGCTGACTTGTCAAATCCCTTTGGCCTCCTTATATCTGTGGCCTTTGCAGCACAAGGACTAATAAAAAAGACACCTATATCTTCCTCTTTTATTCCTCTTTTAATGTATTTTTCTTTGGCGTATCTTGCAGCTAGCTCCATAGGTGAGATAATTGGTATAATTTGATTAATAAGACATGGGAATCTTCTTTGTATTAATCTTACAATTACAGGGCATGCAGATGATATAAGGGGCAGCTGAATTTTATTACTGGTGATATACTCCTCTGTTGTATCAGCAATTATCTCTGCAGCCTGCGCCACTTCTACAACGTCATCAAAACCCATTATATCTAAATAGGTTAAAATTAGTTCTGCATCTTGCACCTTCTTAAACTGGGCGTATAAGGTTGGCGCTGGAATTGCTATTTTGTATTTATAGTCATTCATCATTTCTACTGGATCAGTTACTGCCTTTTTAGCACCATGTTTACATACCCTAATACAGTTTCCACAGTCGATACATCTTTCATCAATAATTACTGCCTTTGAATTACGCACCCTAATAGCTTCAGTAGGACATCTTTTAATACAGTCTGTACAACCTACACACTTATCCTCTCTTAATGTAACAGAATGATTATGTTGCATTTCCTCACCTTCTTACTTATAATAGTACGACTATTTCTACTGTAGTTCCCTTCCCCGGTTCTGATTTTACAATTAAGTCATCACTATATCTTTTAATATTAGGCAGGCCCATTCCAGCTCCAAATCCCATTTCCCTAACTTCATTAGATGCTGTGGTATAACCTTCCTGCATGGCAAGCTCTATATCTGGTATCCCTGGTCCTTCATCAGTTAATACAAGGTAGACCTTCTCTGGTGTGATTTCTACATCAATTTCGCCGCCACCACCATGAATTACCATATTAATTTCTGCCTCGTACATGGAAATTGCTATTTTTCTAATAATATCAGCTGGAATTCCTAGCTGCCTTAGAACCTTTTTTACCTGTCCTGATGCTTCACCTGCTAATAAGAAATTGTTACCATCTACGCTAAAATTAAGCTTCATCTTTCTCATCCTTATAAGTTAGCCCGTTAACATACAATATGCCACATGCAATATACATAGGATGCGGGGTAGTTAAAACGATTATATCTTTCATTTTTGCAAGTTCAATTATATCTTCTGTTGGTTGTTTTCCCCTTACAAAGACAATAGCCTTTATATCCATCATCTCTGCCGTTCTTATTACCTGCGGGTTAACAAGCCCTGTTAGAAGAACTACCTTTTCTTTAACAAAAGCTAGTACATCACTCATTAAATCACTACCACATGCTATACTTACCTCAGTATCTTCCTTACCCTGGCCCACCCACATCTTGGCATCTAACAACTCTTGAATCTTAGAAATTTTCATAAGACACCTCACTTTTATTGATTATAGTATTTTTTTAAAGGATAAATTAATTACATACTAGCTGCAAATAAAACACCTGATATTTTTTTCAAAATCCCGGTTGAGAATAATAGGATTATAAAAATAGCAATAGGAGCAATGTATTTAATTATAAAGGTATAAAATTTCTCCCCCCTAAACGGTATTTTCCCTTTGTTTGTAACCTCTTCTCTTATAACCTTCATACCAATAACCCAGCCAGCATAAATAGTAACTAGTATGCCTCCTATAGGTAGGAATATATTAGATGCCACAAAATCAAATAAGTCAAAGAATCCCATTCCACCTAGTTGGATATGCTTCCATGGCCCAAAAGATAGGATACTAGGTATTGCTAATAAAATAAGCCCTAATGTTACACCTAATGCAGCTTTCTTTCTTTCTATCTTAAATTTCTCAATTACAAAGGCTATTGATACTTCCATTAATGATATAGTGGATGTAATAGCAGCAATAGCAATTAACAGAAAGAATAAAACCGCGATAACACTACCTGCTGGCATTTGCTCAAATACTGCTGGCAATGTAATAAATATTAAACCCGGACCTGATGCAGGTTCCATATTAAATGCAAATACTGCTGGGAATATTACTATTCCTGACATAAGTGCAATAAGTGTATCTGCTATTGTTATTTGAATTGTTAATTTACCTAAATCCTGGTCCTTATCAATATATGACCCGTAAGTTAGCATAATTCCCATACCTAAACTTAGGGAATAAAACGCATGTCCCAAAGCTTCTAAAACTGCCTTTGGTGTTATTTTAGTAAAATCTGGTTTAAACATAAATTCTATTCCAGCCCAGGCTCCTGGTAATGTAACAGATCTGATCATTAGAATTACAAGTAATGCAAAAAGTATAGGCATTAAAATCTTGGAGTATTTTTCTATCCCATCTTGAACACCTGAAAAACATACAGTTGCAGTAATTGAAAGAACAACTATAGTTCCTATTAAAGGTTCCCAGGTTGATGATGATACCCCACTAAAATAACCTGCATAATTTCCATGTCCTACAGATAACAGATGACCCGTTGCAGACCTAAATATATATGAAACTAACCATCCTGCTATAATTGCATAAAATGATAATATAATAAACGATGTAGCAACAGCTAAATATCCTGCTATTTGCCAGGGAAATTTGCTTTCCTTTAAATTAAATACTCCACTTGCGCTAGTACCCGCCCTTCTACCCAATGAAAACTCCAGAAGTAGTACTGGTATACCTATAACAGCAACGCATATCAAATATACAAACATAAATGCTGCTCCACCATTCTCCCCAGTAATATAGGTAAACTTCCATATATTACCTAATCCCACAGCAGAACCAACAGCTGCTGCTAAAATACCTATCTTAGAACCAAAACCCTCTCTTTTTTCCACTTTGTGCCTCCTAATTATTTATGTTAAATTTATGTTAAAAAAGCTCTCCTACCATAATGGCTGGACAGCTTTTCAATAAGCATTGATTAAAATGCTATAAAGATTTATATTGCTGGTGCAAGTACTGGCTGTGCCTGCGCCTCTTGTATAAACTGTAGCATTAAAACTACACTATTTATAATAGCTAGTTTAAGATCCATATCAATCTTTTCTTCCCAGTTTGTTAAATCTTCTATTATTCTTTTATATTCTTTATTTTCATTTTGTATAAATTCAAAAGCTGTGTAATCTTGTAAACAGTCTAGTTTCTCCAGCACATTATCAATTATGTCTATTTCTAGTGTAATTTCGTACATATTATTCTGAAGTAATAATTCATATTGAACATGTTTTTTTAAATCTGATACATAGTAGTTATGGGCATAACAGAATGAATCAGCAACGTAATGGCTATATGAACCTAACATATATGATAAAAAGCTATGACTTCTATTACCACTTTCAAATTTCCTTAGCATTTTTGAATACTGGATTCCGGCTAGTTCAGGAGTATGCAGTTTAATTCTGCGATTTAATGCTATATCCGGCATACATGCTCCCATCTTAACCAATCTATGATTAAATTTTTGACCTGTTATTTCCTCAATTAATATAATTGCTGTCTCAGCAATATATCTATGTGTTTTAAGTTTCATTACATCCCCCCATGGCCTAATTTATTAACTACAATTTTATTATATCCTCTTTTTCATATTTAGTCTATATTTTTATTGTATTTGTGCCTAAAAGTTAAAGCTGACTTTACCCTTTGGCAAAGTCAGCTTTACAATTATTATCTTATAAAAGGTCTTGGTATTCTTGTATTTGTTCCCTCTTCTAGCTCCATATCCTCATTTTTTTCTATAATAAACTTGTCTCCCCATACCCATACACTACCATCTTCCTTAAGGGCATATGTCCTAATATTGGGATAGGAATTTACTTGTACATCTACTGCTCCTTTCATAGGCTCAGCGCTATGAAATTTATAGTATCCAATATTCTTTCTAACATTAGCTGTACCAAAGGACCCTATAGTATCCTTATCTATTGCTATATAATTACCTCCAAAAGCCCCATATGATGTTTCACCCCATGCCCATAGGCTATTATCTTGCTTAATAACAGCATTGACATTCCCGGCATTTACTAGCTCCTTTACATTCCCCATAATATGCTCAATAGAGTTTAGGTGACCCTTAATTTTGCCAGATACAGTAGTCGTATATTTAGTACATCCCCATAAAGAATTGTCATTTTTTAGGATCAAAAGGGATTCAGCTTCGTTACTAATACCTGTACCGCTAGAATTAGGCTCGATTGCTGATACATACATGGCATCCTTTACATTACTTACTCCTTTAACTTTTATGGTTTCTATCTTATAAGGCTCGTCCCATGTATCCCAGGCCATAAACTCATCATTACTGCTACCTAACAAGGGTAGAATTTCATTTGTCAGAAGTCCACTTTTAAAACCATGTAAGTATAACTCCCCATCTGTAGTAATAATAACATTATCATTTATCTTAGCAACACCATCCATAAGCTTTTCTTGTTTTAATCCAAGTCTCCATAGAGTATTATCTTCTTTTACAATAAGATATGCTGGGAAATCTTCAAAATTATTTCCCCTATCAGAGCCAGATTCTAGTATCTGTCTTACATCATCAAATAATTTTACAGGCTGGGTAATATGCTTAACCTTAATAGTTGGCGAAAGTCTCCCGCCTTCATTATCTCCGTAAACCCACAGCTCTCCATTAGGTTTCAAAATCAACTCATTCAAAACTGTAAATTCAGGTTTCTTATTTTCTACTATCTCTTCTTCTAAATCCTTATCCAGTTCATCTTTAATATAAATAATCCCACCTGCAAATTCTATAGGTTCATTAAAGATATTAGCAAGCTCCCTAAGAGATAAATATGTAGATCCATTAACAAGCAAAACAGGATTGCTAGGTTCATATTTCTTACCATCAATCATAATTTCTGCTGTACTTTGCTTTGCCTCACTATATTTATTACTATTAATTTTATATTTTTCCTTATCTGCTTGCTCGACATTTTTAGGGTATTCACTATCGATATAAATAGTCTTGTTTTCATATTTTATGTCCCTATCAAATATTTTACTGTAAAAACCAACCAATTACAGAATAACAAAGTAAGTATACTATATATTCAACTGATAATCTATTGTTATTTTCCATGGTAAAATTTGTACAGAAACAAGGCCTAGCATATATATACTAGGCCTTGTTTCTGTAAGTTATCTTCTATTATTTTGTAATTTATTATCTGTATCTTCTCTATTTTGTTGGTTATTCTCTTGTTTAGTTACTTCTTTACCTATTTCCATATTGGAATTTTGTTTATTTTTCTCTTTATTTTTATGCTTTGCCATACCAATTCCTCCTTTCATCTTCTTACAGAGGTTAGTATTGGCAATATAGATATTTTTTATTCATAATAAAAATTTTATTATAAAATACGATATACTTCAGATACCTTATCTTTATTAGCTACGCTAACATTTATATCTTTCCCTACTTTAATCCCATTACACTCTAGCATATTCTTTGTTGTCACATAGGCTAAATCAGGAAAATTATTCTCCCTACTCAAGTGCCCAAGCACTACATGTTCAAGATTTTTATGATATATACCAAGCAGGGCCTCAGCTGCTAAATCATTACTTAAATGTCCACTATCACTTAGTATCCTCTGCTTTAAATAATAAGGATATGTTCCTGCCTGTAACATTCCTACATCATGGTTAGATTCTAATAATACTAGATTAGATCCCGCTAAATATTTAAGTATCTTTCTATCAACATATCCTAAATCCGTAGCTATACTCATCTTTTTCCCTTCATAGGAAAATGTATATCCAACTGGTTCTGCAGCATCATGGTGTATAGAATAGGGTGTTATCTCTAGTCCTTCAAAATCTAAAGTAACCTCCTTATGGATAGTCCTAATATTCTCCGGTGAAATCTTGCCTATCTTTGCTTCTGGCAAAATAGCATCCCAGGTTCCCTTTGTAGCATAAATAGGTAGATTATATTTGCGGGATATAATTCCTGCCCCTTTAATATGGTCTGAATGTTCATGGGTAATAAAAAGCCCTTCTATTTCATTTGGGTCAACACCTATATCTTCTAGCCCCTTCGTTACCCTTTTGCCACTTATTCCGGCATCTACTAATATTTTGTGCTTATCTGTTCCTACATATATACAATTTCCACTACTTCCACTTGCAATAGTGCATAATTCAAATTTCATCCATTGTCCCCCACATCTAGTTTAATCTTATAAGAATTTATATATCCATTATACTCTAGAAGATAATCATTAGCAATTTTTCACTGATATCTTCCCCCCCTCACTACACACAATGCATCTAGGTATATTATTTAATACAGTTTTTAATATAACTTTACCAGTCCATAGTTTCTGTATGTATTTTAATGTTTCAGATGCATAGCTAAGATGCAATTCCCTATCATCGTAAGAATGGCTTAAAATAAGACTACCATCACTTATATTCACCTCATCTACACTAATACATGGTATACCGCCTACCCCTACAAGTAGGGCTAACTGATTTCTTATTTCCTTCCACCCTTCCTCATTGGCCACCTGAGATACTAGGTAGTACTGCTCTTCTTCCTTAAATGTAAATAGATTTAATTCCCTACATAGATCAAAAGTAAGATAATTCCTAATAAAGGAAGCGTCTCTTTCAACTTGACGTATTCTAAACAACTCCTGAGGATTGTCTTTATGTATTTCATCTAAGGATTCCCATATTTTAAATCCCACATAGTATGGGTTTATGGAAGTATGATTAGGTGCTATAACCATATTATGTATCTTTAAGAACTCTAATTGAAAACTTGTAGGTAGCTCAAGTGATTGCAAAATTTTATAATGCCACCAACTTGCCCAGCCTTCATTCATAATTTTACTTTCTATTTGTGGCAGGAAGTATTTACTTGTTTCTAATACAATTGTAAGTACATCTTTCTCCCAATCTTCTAAGGGGGCATTTTCTAAAAGAAAGGGTAGTATATCTTGGTACTTTATAGCATGCGCTACATCTAATATTCTTTCAACTTTATCATAGCCAATGCTAGGATCTTGTATATAACTCCGAATCCTATCCCCATGGTTTTTAAACATCCCTATTGTTAGACTAGCATTAGTCCCTTCTTTAAACATCCTATTATTCTTAAAGAAATCATTGTGACCATATACATGTGCCATAGTTAATATTTGTGTAACCAAGGAATTTTCTTTCATTAAATAAGCTATGCAAGGATCTGAGTTAATTACTATTTCGTAGGGTAATCCTGTTAGATCATAGGAATATAGGGTTTTTAGTTTTTCATAGGATTTACCAAAGCTCCAATGAGGATAGTGGGAGGGCATTCCTGAATAAGCCTCATAACATAACATATCCTCATAACTTACTATCTCAAATTCTTGTTCATAGCAATCAAGGCCAAATTCCTGTGATCTTTTTTCTATAATATTACTCCATTTTCTCAAATCCTGGAATTTAAAATTCACTGCCTACATCACCCCCATCCGTATCTTGTTCAACTTCCAACATCTTTACAAATGCAGGCCAAACATCTTCTTTATCGCTTATCTTTACTATAGAAAAATTATCCTCATCAATATTTTCATTGTATTTATTCATAATACTACTTGTATAAGTGCTTGTTTTAATTTCACCATAGCCAAATAAATTGCATGTATTACAAAGTTCCTTTGCGTATTTAATTGCCTTCTCATTATCTTCTCCCCAATTATCGCCATCACTACAATGGAAGGCATATATATTCCATACACTAGGGTTATATCTTTCTTCTATAATATTAAGGGCTTTTTCATATCCACTGCTAATGTATGTCCCCCCACTTTCAGCCTTATGAAAGAAATCATCTTCTGTTACTTCTTTAGCTGTGGTAGTGTGGGCTATAAAGACTACTTCTACATTCATATATTTTAACCTTACAAATTGATACAGCAAAAAATAAAAACTACGGGCCAAATATTTCTTAGTTTGCCCCATAGAACCAGATGTATCCATAATGCAAATTATAACAGCATTAGAATCCCTTTTTAATTTTGGTTTGACTTTAAAATATCTTAGATCACTTTCATGGAAAGGGAACCTTTGATTCTTTATATCACATTCTTCCACCTGCCCACTTGCTATTTTTTCTCTTTTTATCTTTTCAATCATGGTATGGCGCTTTGAAAATCTCGGTGGTATACCCTTATGCCTAACTCCCCACCTTTTAGATGATGAATCTGTAATTATTTCACTAAATTTCTTTCTTTCCAAATATGGTAGATTAAGATCTTCAAATAAGTAATCTATAGCTTCTTCTATTGTTATTTCTGTTTCATATATATCATCACCCTCTAATTCACCAGCCCCTATTAAAGACTTACCTCTGCTAGGACCTTGCTTTGAGATTTTTTCGCCTTTTGCTTCAGTTCCTTTACCAGTTCCAATACCTATTTGGTTTTTGCCGTATTTAAAGTAATATTCCTTTAATCCCCTGATAGGTATCTTTACCTTTCTTTTTTTGTTTTCCCCAATTATGCTTTCTTCAGATATAATATCACCAATATTTTCTTTAATATTTCTTTCGACTAATTCCTTATGCCTTCGTCTATCTTCAACGCTCCTATCCCTACCATTAGATTGAAATTCTCTAATAATTGCCATCCCATTCTCAATCCTTCCATAAGTTATTAGCAGCATATTTAAGAATAACATTGCAGCAGTGATCACAGTAGCCATTTTCCTTCATTTGATCTACCATTGCATTATATTTTCTTTTCTGTTCTTGATTCCTAACCTTATTTTGAGTAATTATACGAGATAATTCCCTTACAGATGATGTAAGTTTCTTTTCTATGGCCTCTCTTAGGGGTTCATAGGATCTATAATCTATTTCCCCACCAGACCTTATAAGTGAAAACATGTAAGATGTAACGTCCTGCCTAAATCCTTTGGATGCCAACTGGGTAATACCTAGCTGTTCCTCTATTGAACGCATAAAGGCCTCATCTGCTTCTAATTGTTCCCCTGTATTTTCATCCTTTATTTTAACCTTATTAATATAGGCCTCAGCGTGATCCAAATAATTATTAAATAAATCCTCCGCCTGCTCACTATACCCATGTATAAACGCCTTAGTAACCTCATTTTCTAGTATCCTATGATATTCCTTCTTAATAGAATCTTGCAAATAACCTATATAAGTTTTCTTAAGATCGTTTGAAATAGATAGTTCCTTAACCTCTTGCGTAAGATTCTCTATAAGTACAACAGGATTAATGCAGTTATGCTGGGAATCCGATAAGGCATTATCAATGGCCTTCATAATGAACCTTGTAGATATTCCACTCATTCCCTCCCTAACTGCCTCTTCCCTTAGCTCCATAATATCTATGCCTTTTCTAGTGCCTTTTTCAACAATTTCTTCCCCATTGTATATTTTGAGCTTAGTTAGGGGATCCACCTTATTAGATGGCTGCAATCTTGTTAAAATAGCAAACATAGAAGCTATTTCAATAGTATGAGGCGCGATATGTGCCTTAAAATTAGACTTAGATAGTATCTTCTTGTATATCTTAATCTCTTCGCTAAGCTCTAGGCAATAAGGCACTTCTATTTTTACTATTCGGTCAAGTATTGCTTCATTTGTGTGGTCTGCCTTAAATTTATTCCATTCCGCCTCATTTGAGTGGGCCACAATAACACCATCAAAATATATCATTGATCCTTTTCCAGGTGATGGTATGCTTTTTTCCTGTGTTGCCGTAATCATAGTATGAAGATACTCCACATCATTTTTAAAGACCTCAATAAATTCTACAAGCCCCCTATTCCCAACATTAAAGGCACCATTTAAGGATAGGACTCTTGGGTCATCTTCCGGGTATAAATCCATTTTTGATATATCAACAGACCCAACCAGGACTGAAGTATCTTGATTGTTAGGATCTACAGGCGGTACAACCCCTACCCCTCTTCTAGATCTTATAGAAAAGTCCACTAATTCAACTGGAAATCTCTCATATTTACCATCAAATTCTGTTTTAAGCCTATAGCGGCAAACTGGACATAATTCTCCCTCTATACGAATATTAAACTTCTCTTCAAAAGTTTTTCTTAAGTGTTTGGGTATTAAATGCAGGGGCTCTTCTCTCATAGGGCATCCTTCAAGGGCATATATAGGTTGGCTATATTCTAGTGCTTCTTTTATAGATTCAATAATAGATGATTTACCTGCACCTACAGGCCCAACTAAATATAGTACCTGCCTTGATTCTTCCCCAAGCATTGCTGCTGAATGAAAATATCTTACTATTTTCATAAGGGTATTATCAATACCAAAAAACTCATCCTTAAAGAAGTTATATTGCTTAATAAAGTTATTTCCATAAATCCTTCTTAGCCTTGCATCCTCTTCAGTGCTAACAATCTCAACCCCTGGCTCAGAAATTAAATTATATATTCTCTCATGTGATAATTTTGCAAGATCAGGATTTGTACTTATAATATGTAGATAATCTAGAAAATTCCCCTTAAACTTAGGTGCCTGTGACTCTTTTCTATCTTCCATAATTAGTTTAGTAAAGTCATCCATATATATTCCTCCTAAATTGTAGAATTGTATATAATTAAATATATGATTTAAAAGTAATAACATGAATAAAAAATAAAGGCTATAAAATTCGACTTAATCTATATAACTCCTTATTAAGCCGATTTTATAGCCTTCACTACCTGGGTAAGCTTATTTAATATATTCTAAGTATATTTTTGTTAATAGTATATTTATAACCTAAGACACTCACTAACTGGTCTAGATTATAATATCTCTCCCCACCTAATATAACTTCATGTTCTCTTATATCCCTTGTCACATCTATTTCCCAATCATACATTAGGGTGTCTTCTAAAATATATAAATCATTATTATATATATATATGGGTGTTCGCATTTTAATCCATTGATAAGATATACGTTCCTTAGCCTCCTTTACACTATCAAGATAGTCATTACCCTTGATTGCATCGCTATAAATTTGGCTAATTTTAGGCTCTGTAGACACTCTAAAATTATCGTTGCCTACATTGCTTGGGTAGTTCCTAATATTATCAAAATCAATATAGTTTACCCCTTTAATCCTAGGGTAATGGTTAGGGATCTTGGAGTATATTTTATTTATAATCTCTTCCGCTTCATCAAGATAAAAGCTGTGATCCTTATTAGAATAATGGGAAACAGCCAGGCCAGATATCATCATCGGTTTCTTATCTTGATACATATTATAGAAATAGTCAAGATGTTTATCTAAATCAACATTATATCTTTCATTATCTTTATATATGGGAAAAACATATTCATCCCAACCCAGTCCACATATTCATCACCTGGATAATAAATCATAGAATCATATATATCTTCCATATTACTACTCCAGACAAGTACTGCATTAGGTGCATACTTATTAAATGCTTGCTTTGCAAGCCTAAAATAGTCTATATAGTTCTCAGCATCCCCTAGTTCCTTTGCTCCCGGATAAAATTCTATGAATATGGGTATACTATAAGTATTTCTAAATTTCTTAGCTGTTTCATCTAATAGATCCTTATCGTAGAGTAGGTCAAGATCTTTTGGTGATATTATTATATAAGGTGATTTCTTATTAGCTAAACATTCAAGTAGCCATTTGTCTGGAAACAAATCTCCCATTTGATAATATCTAAGCTCCATAGCTACATCCTTATCTACAGCTTCTTCAAACTTTCTTATATCATATCCTATCTCCGGATTAGATAGGACATAAGCTCCTAGATATGTTCCCCTTATAGGCTCATACATAGAAAGCCCCATTTCTTTTTGTAAATATCCTATATAAGGCGTCTCTACAATTCTATGTTGCAAATCTGTCTCGGTAGCCATATTATCTTCATTGCTGCTTACCCTTCTCCCGCACCCAAGCAAAACTAATACACAGGCAAAAAAAATTACACCGAGTTTCATATGAATTCTCATACATATCACCTCGTTGTAATTATTGCCTATTATTTATTTTTTAATCAACTTTACTTCTTTTTTGTATTAAATGGGTCTGTAAAGCTTTTAAATAATGAACAAACGCACCGTCTTCTGAGTATATTTGAAGTTCTTTTGGGAAGTCCTTATAACTTATAGATTTCCTACCACCATGGTCAACTTTTTCCCAGTGACTATAGAATAGATCAAATGGTAATAGATACATTTCATCATAGTGCTTAAAATTTATTATAAAGAAAGCCTCCCCACCTTGTTTGGTAAAGTCTTTCATATATTCTATTTGATGCAGATGAATATTTGCAAATGGTAAAGATTTTAGGTTTGTTTCTTTTGCATCAAAGCATACAGGCAGACCCTGGACTACACCTATAAAGTCTACTGTACTTTTTTGTTCAAAGTATGCCTGGGTTATAGTCCTAGTCTCCTGATCTATGCGTGTTGGTGTTATAGGAGTTGGAACCTTTTGGACTAGTGCAAGCCCTTTTTCCCTGTATAACTCGTTTGTATGAGTTATTAATTCTTCTAGCATACTACCTCTTAAACCTCTTGTGTTCCAGTATCCCATTTATTACCTCTCCTCTATTTTATATTTTATAAGGATAAGAATCCTTCTTCCTGGAAAATCTGGGAATAAAGAGGTGGTGCCCCTACTGTAAACACCTTATTCTCAAGATAACCTAATGGTTCTGTACACATTTCAAATTTGATTTTATATGCACATAAAAATTGGTGCCTGAGTTTATATTTCCGTAGAAAATATTCATTCTCTTCTTTATCTCCATACTTAGGGTCACCTATAATAGGATGATTTATTGTTGCTAAATGAGCCCTTATCTGATGGGTTTTACCAGTTACTAACTGAACTTCTATTAAGGTATACCTTCCATTAGCCTGTAAAGGCAAAATCCTTGTTTCTACCTCCTGTGAGCCCTTAACATAGCTATCTACAATTTCAACCTCGTTCCTAGAATGGTTCTTCTTATGATATCCTTTTAAAACTAGCGGTTTTTCTACCCTTCCTAGAACTATACTCATATAGTATTTAGATATCTCCTGGGTCCTAAGCATATGGTGGATAGCCTGGGTTGATTGCATGTTTTTACCAACCATAACTATACCTGCTGTATTCCTATCTAGTCTATTACAAGGTGCTGGTCTAAAACCTTGGTACTTTTCTGGATCATATTCTCCCTTATTGTATAAATATGTAAGTATCTCTTCTGATAGTGTGTTTTCTCCCCCAGCATCTGGTTGTGTAAGTAAACCTAATGGTTTGTTAATTATTAATACATTTTCATCTTCATATATTACTTCAAAAGTTGGTTCTACCAATGTTATATTTTCTAACTTTCTAAATTTGTTTATAGTTTTTTCACTTAAATAAACTTGTATTTCATCTTCCACTTTCAGTATTTCATTTCCTTTAGCCCTTTTCCCATTATATTTAATATTCTTTTTCCGTATCATTTTATATAGGAAACTTTTAGGGGCCCTATTAAAATACTTCATAAGAAACTTATCCAATCTCTGATTCGCCTCATTTTCATTAACCTTGATTACTCTCATGATCTTCTCCTATTTATATAAATTTATTGTCTCGGTAATTTACATCATCATTTGAGCGATGAGCTGGGTATATTCCTTAAGATCCTCTTCTCTTTCTATTATTGCATCTTTTTCTATTTTCTTAAAAAGATTCCCCAAGTCTTTCGTTTTCTCTTTTTCTATATATACAACTTTATTTAGGGATATACCCTTTGCTTTTAATTTTTTATTAAGTATCCTTTTTGTATCATTTATATCTTTAGGATTTTCCATAATGCAATATATCTTTGATCCTGTAACAAATATATGATCAAAATACAAAATGCGTTTTTCATCTGGAATTAAAGCACTGTGGAATAAACTATACTTACCTTTAATAGATTCCAATTGCTTGCTAGTTTCAGGATCTGGATCCTTAAATCTCAAGATAACAAATAATTGGGTTGAGTACTGGGCAACTGGCAATACTAAGATGGCTGCTAGCACGGTATAAATATTACCTCTTGTTTTGGTTGTCATATATCCTAACAAAAAAATAGCAAACATAATTACTAGCCACATTAAGCTTGCTAAAAGGTATTTTCTTTTTCTCTTTTTTAAATAATCTTTTTCTCTTATAATCATACTATCTCCTACTTGCAGCAGTTCATCTTAACACTCATTCCTCCATCTGTTACAAGGTTACTACCTGTAATAAATCCTGCTTCATCAGATGTTATAAATAGGCATGCTTTAGCTACATCTTCCGGAACACCTACACGGTCTACTAAATATTGACTATGGTCCTGATCAGTTAAGTGAACAAATTTACGATTTTTCTTCTTTTTCCATTGGGACTTATCTACCCATCCTGAGCTTATCAAATTAACCCTTATTTTGGGTGATAATGTGTTTGCTAAGGCATTTGTTAATGATTCTAAAGCGCCCTTAGATGCTAAATAGGGTTCAGTATGAAGCTCAGATGTTCTTATTCGGGTTGCACTAATATTAACTATGCTACATCCTTCATTCTTCATATAGGGTGCCACATGTTTTGTACATATATATGGCCCCGTTACATTAACTGCCATAACACGGTCCCATTCATCTATGGGTCTTGTGAATAGGGTCCCCGTTGCATCTATAGCTGCTGCATTAATAAGTATATCAACATGGCCAAACCTATTTACTACCTGCCCTACCATTGTTATAACATCAGCTTCCTTACTTACGTCCGTTTTTAAAAAGAAGGCGCTTCCACCATTATCATTTATATATTCTTCCATTTCGGTGCCCGCATCTTTGTCACATTCAGCTATGATAACATGAGCACCTTCTTTTGCATAGCTATTAGCTATGCAAGCCCCAATTCCTTCACCGCCCCCTGTAACAATAACTACCTTGTTAACATATTTCATAACCTACCTCCATCTGCTTAAGTGCTACATCTTAAACTATTGTACCAAAAAAGCATCTACTTTAAAAGGACAAAATATAATAGACTTTATTTAAATATTTCTACACAATAATCAAATAAATCTTGATTCTCTTTAATTTTATTATGGTTTCCTAATGCGCATATATAATTATGGGACATACATTCCTCTAATACAGGAGCTAAGGCCCTTATATCTTCCTGCTTAGTATTTAGAATTTCATCCCTATCTTGTTGCAACATTTCCTTAGTGATACCTGACATATATAAAAGCTCAGATTTACTTCCTTGCATAGCTGCATTTAAAGGAAAATCCAACTTACTTATGGTACCAATGATATATTTTATCATATCCCTATCACTTACATTAAAGTTCCTAACATAATCTGCAGACTTATCATAAATTTCTATAGTTTCCCTTACATTTGGATCCCTATAGGAAACAAAAAACATCATACCACTACGGCTTAAATCTGTAAAACATCCATAAGCTCCATTTTTAACCCTAACATTATTCCATAGGTAATCAAGGCTTAAAATATTTTTTAGAACGTTCATACTACCTGAATATTCATAGCCTAGCTTTTTAAAATTATATCCCTTGGCAACATACTGAACATTAAATGGTGCTAATAAACCTTCATTTTTATTATTTAGTTCAAAACTAGGATTAAATTTTTTGTATTTCACCGAGCACATATTATTTGCAATATTAAGGATAGAAGTTTTTAACTTGTCATATTCTGCCTCTTCCGATGTAATCCCTATCATTAATCTATCTTTATTACTCAATATATCAAAGGCTTCCTTGAGATTTTTAACTATATCACCTTTCATATCAGTGAAGTTATCTTCGATTTCACATATAAAATCATAGAATCCTAATCCTTTTAAAGCATCATCATAATATCCTTTTTGTGAAAATGAAGATAAAAGCCTAGCTAAAGCTATGCTATGTCCACTACTGCTAATAGACATTTCTATCCTTGATTTCATCTCCCTAATAATTTCAAAGATACGGTCTGTTTGGTCAAATTTAGTCCTAAACACTATTTCTTCTAATATATCACCTAAATCAGCAACCCTATTATATAAAACCTTACTTTTAATTACTAAATTTGGTATATATTCATTAGGATTATTATAATCTTCTACTAGAAGTGTGTGGTATTTAATTCCCCCAGTTTTAATATCTATTATATTATTTAGCTCTCTGTAAGTATAATTTTCACTATCTAGCTTACCTAACATTCCGGTAAGTAAACCAATGTAAGGTATTAAGTCCTCCTTAACCCCCCTAAGATCATAGTAGATATTTATATAGGCTATTTTATTTGTTTCTTGTGGAGTAAATATAATAGGGATTCCACTATCCCCATCTATTTTGTAATCTATATACTTAATATCCTTATCTAAATCAGAAAGGGATAAGATTGGTATTTTTTCTAGGTTTTCTTCCTTATCTGGTCTTGCTTGCATTTCTTGTAGTATATTTGTATTATTTATAAGTTCATCAATATCCTCATTAGATAATGATTGTTTGAAGCTATCTAACTTTTCTTCAACTTCAAGGTCCTTCTCCTCTGTAAGTCCCGGTTTAGCTTCCATAACTATTAGGCTTGAATGTGTATTATCTAATATATTGGACTGTATAATATCCTCTAAATAACTTGTTGTTAAGGCAGATTTTAAACACTTTAATTCTTCTTCGTATTTTAAATGTATAAATGGATCTCCATCGTATAGCCAGCTTTTTAAACTTTCTGTGGCATATAATAATCCCTTAGAGTAGCCCCCAAAATCAGCCTCCCTTAACTCAAATTCTCTAGAATTAATAGCACCTTCGATTATTTTTTTATCAATACCATCTTTAACTAGATTGGTTAATGTATCCATAACTATCCTATAAAAATCCTCTTTTTTATCTAGTGATGAGTTCTTAACAATAATACTAAATACTGGCTGCTGCAGACTTGTATTATAGGAGCCAAATACGTCTTGTCCTATTCCTGCATCAATTAGCGCTTTTTTAAGCGGGGCTGCTGGAGTCTCTAATAAAAGGTCTTGCAAAACCTCCATAGCCATTACCAGCTCCCTGTCACAAGAATCCCCTACTACAAAGTTAAGGGCAAAATATGTTTTATTGTCTTGGCTTTCATCTTTAGATATTGGGTATTTAATATTTACTTCCCTTGCTTTTGGGAAAGCTTCCTGAAGATTTATACTGGATTGTATTTCTTTCCTTGTGAACTTGCATAAGTAATCTTCATTAATTATCTTAAGATGCTCATCTATATCCCCATCACCATAAAGGCAAATATAACTATTTGATGGATGGTAATATTTCCTATGGAAATCCAAAAAATCCTCTTGACTTAAATCTGGAATATAGTCAGGGTCCCCACCTGATTCAAACCCATATGTTGTATCAGGAAACAAAGACTCCTTTATCTTCCTATATAAAAGACCCTCTGGGGATGAAAAAGCTCCCTTCATCTCGTTATAAACAACTCCTTGATATTCTATCTTATCATCCCTATTTGATAATCTATAATTCCAGCCCTCCTGCTTTAAAATCATAGGATTTTCATAAATATTGGGGAAAAATACAGCATCTAAATATACATCCATTAAGTTTATAAAATCCTTATCATTCTGGCTTGCTATTGGATATACTGTCTTATCTGAATAGGTCATGGCGTTTAGATAAGTATTTAATGACCCCTTAGCTAGCTCAACAAAGGGCTCCTTAACAGGATACTTTCTCGAACCACACAAAACCGCATGCTCTAGTATATGTGGCAAACCTGTGTCATCATTTGGAGGTGTTCTAAATGAAATAGAAAATGTTTTATTGCTATCATCATTTTCTATATGCATTAGTTTTGCACCACTTTTTTTGTGTTCCATTATACGGACTGGAGCATTTATTTCTTCTATAAATTCTTCCTCTAATAATATAAATCCATGTTTTATTTCTTTATTATGCATAATTTTCCTCCGCTCACCAGATTAATTTCTTTGTAAATTAAATTATAACTATCCACCTTTAAATTGTCTACCAATCTTAAATAAAATATACCTTAAACCTATGTTAGAGAATAAAAAGCATCTGTAAGATTACAGATGCTCCTCATCATTAGACTCTAAAAACTTTTCCCGGCAGTCCCAGCTACAAAAATAGTGACTTTCCCCATCCTTAATCATATGGTAAGCTTTAGATCTTTCTAGCTCAGTATCACAAACTGGATCTTTTACCAAATCCTTGACCTCTTCCTTAACTTCAGCCGTAAAAACTTCCTTATCCTTCTCGATAACTTCTACTTGGCCATTAACAATTTTAATCCCCTTTATATTTGGGTTATTCTCATTTTTACGCATTATCTTTCTGATTCTTAACATATGAAATATAAAATTTATGGTTCCCCATAGTATCATTATCATAAATATATTTCCTATAATTGACAGCATTTAATCACCCTTCCTTTGTGAATACTGCAATTTACTTTTTTATTTCTTTAATTGTACTACACTAATTTGAACAGAATATGAACGTGCGTGTAGTTTATTATTTATCAGCCTGTTTTTCTTTTTCTTTTGCCATAAGCTCTATGTGTTTAGTAAAAATTCTTTGAAAAATGAATGAAGATAACAAGGCGTATAGCCCAAAAGAAAATACTGAAAAAGGTGATAATGATGTAAGCATGATTATAAATCCAATAAATAAAAGACCGCATAATGCAGTTGATAAAATATGTCTATTCCCTAAGATAAAGCTATTCATTATAAGATTCTTAGTTGTCATATGAAATCTTGATAAAATAGGAAATACATACATGGTAAATATCATAACCTGTATAATTGAAAATAGGCCCATAATCTTAACCCAAGTTTTAGCTTTCCCACTAACTAAGATTTCATAGTATAAGTAGCTACTAAACCAAACAATAGCTAATATAATTGTTATAATTGTTGCTTGTAAGAAATTTTCTTTAAAGCTTTTAAAGAAAGGTTTGAAGACATAAGTATCTTCCTTTCTAACTTTTTTTCCCAATACATAAAACAAAGCTGTAGTTGATGCACCTATTGTAAAAATTGGGATGGAGCATACTAGCCATAATATGCTTAATATCATAAAATCAGCAATTTCCGTTCCCCACTTATAGACTGGCCCATCTATATCAAAAAATCTATTCATTATAATACACTCCTTATTTATGTATACATTTCCTAGTTTAATATGTACTAATACATAAGTATACTACATCAGTATTTATTTTACCATGTTTTTAGGCTTTAAATAAAAAATAGGTATGGTATTTTAATATACCACCCTATTCTATAATATCTTTTTATTTATTATATCCCTAAAATCAAAATAATTGAATATTTCCTCATAGTAATAGTCTATAGTCAAAATTAAATCATTTAATTTTTGTATTCCAAGTGGAACATATTCCTGCCACTCCTTATAATAAGAAGCTGCCTCTAATCTGCTATTAAACGTATATATATTGTAATAGCCTATCTCTAAACTAGCGGCTAATTCTTCCTGGGCAGACTTAAAACATTGGTCATTTTCCAAATATTTATCCACCATCCTAATAACATTTGATGGGTGAATAATAATAATAATATCAGGATAAACCGAATATAGGGCATTCCTCACCTCATGATTAAAGCCTATAATTGCAAGATTAATATTATAATTATATTCCTCTTTAAATTTAATAAAATACTTGTAAAGTTCATCCTTATCTAAATCTGGTAAATCGCTAATAAAATGATTTTGATCCAAACGATATACTTTATTATTATAAATATATACATCTATATTTTTCATGGCAATACCCACTTTTCCTTTCTTGTGAGTATTGCCAATTAAATATTATTTATTCCATTTTAATATACTCATTCCAAGGGGCGGAATATCCAATACAATACTTTCCGGCCTTTTATGCCAAGAAATCCCCTTGCTCTTTACCTTACTATTTATAACCCCTGATCCTCCATATTTTTTACTATCACTATTAAATATTTCTTCATACTCACCTTTTTCCTGGACACCTATCCTATAATTTCTGTGGGTTTCAGGTGTGAAATTACATATTACAATTAAGTGATCTTCCCACATTTTACCTTTACGGAAAAAAGCAATAACGCTATCATCATTATTATCACAGTCTATCCATTCAAATCCCTTACTTGTCCAGTCCTTCTCCCATAGGGCCCCATATTCAACATATAATTTATTTAAATCCTTAATGTATGTTTGTGTTTGTTTATGGGTATCATATTGTAATAAATGCCAATCTAAACTTTGGGATTCATTCCATTCAGCATTTTGTGCAAACTCTCCCCCCATAAATAACATTTTTTTACCTGGATGAGTATACATATATCCATAAGCTACCCTGAGGTTTGCAAACTTTTGCCACTCATCACCTGGCATCTTATAAATCATAGAACTTTTTTCATGTACCACTTCATCATGGGATAATACCTGTATAAAATTTTCGCTAAAGGCATACATAAAACTAAATGTGATTTTATTATGATGGTACTTTCTATAAATAGGGTCTAACTCCATATAACTTAAAAAATCATTCATCCATCCCATATTCCACTTAAAACCAAATCCTAAACCTTCCTTATCAACAGGCTTTGTTACATTTGCCCAGGAAGTTGATTCTTCTGCTATTGTCATAATTCCTGGAAACATTTTATATAGTATAGAGTTCATATGTTTTAAAAACTCTACAGCCTCTAAATTTTCCCTGCCACCATCTATATTAGGTGTCCAGTTGCCAGAATCCTCTTTTCCATAATCTAAATATAGCATAGATGCAACTGCATCCACCCTAAGGCCATCTATATGATATTCCTTGCACCATTTTATTGCACTTGCTATCAGAAATAACCTTACTGGCATATATCCATAATCGAATATTAAGGTTCCCCATTGTGGGTGTTCCCCTTTTTGTGGATCCTCGTATTCATATAAAGGAGTCCCATCAAATTTTTCAAGGGCAAATGAATCCTTGGGGAAATGCGCTGGCACCCAGTCTAGTATAACCCCTATACCCTCCTGGTGCAGCTTATCTACTAAGTATCTAAAATCATCAGGCTCCCCAAAACGGCTTGTAGGAGCAAAATAACCAGTTACCTGATAACCCCATGATTTATCATAGGGGTGCTCCATAACCCCCATTATCTCAACATGGGTATAGCCCATTTCCTTAACATATTTGGTAAGCTCCTTAGCTAAATCACGGTAGGTTAGAAATTCATTACCTTCTTTCCTTCTCCAGGAACCCAGGTGAACTTCATATATAGACATTGCCTCCTTATACGGCTTTTTCTTAGCCCTCTTATCCATCCAACTCCTATCATTCCACTTATATTCATTAAGATTATATACAATTGCTGCACTTTTTGGCTTAACTTCATAGTAAGATCCATAGGGATCTGTTTTCATAAGGATAACATCATCCATAGTTTTAATTTCGAACTTATATTTATCATATTCCCTAACACCTGGAATGAAAATCTCCCATATTCCTGAGTCTGGCCTAAATCCCATCGCATGCCTTCTGCCATCCCATTGATTAAAATCTCCCACTACACTTACCCTTTTAGCATTAGGAGCCCAAACGGCAAAACTTACCCCATCTACACCATCTATACTAATTAAATTACTACCTAACTTTTTATATATTTCATAATGGGTCCCTTCGCAAAATAAGTGCTGATCCAGCTTAGAAAGAGTAAAATCAAATGCATAAGGATCATACATTTTCCAGCTTGTCCCATCTTTAGATTCGCATTCCAGTATATAAGTAAACTCTTTTCTTCTCCTTGGTATAATACATTCAAAGTACCCCTCATACTCTGTTTTCTCCATATCAAACTTCATATGTGGTTTATTTGAATCAATAATATTAATCGATTGTGCCCCTGGAACAAATGCCCTTATAACCAGCCTATCCTTACCCTGATGTTTAATCTTATGTATTCCTAAAATATTATGTGGATTTTTATGATTTGCATTTACTATCTGTTGTATTTCTGCCTTCTTAGTTGTAAGTTTCATAAATTCGCCTTCTAGGCTTCCCCCCTTGATTTAGATAATACTTCTAATCCTTTATCACCATTATATAGTATTATGTTTGGAATCCAAAATATTTGCTCATTTCTTAATTGCTATTACAATGTTACCATATTATTACATATAACTCAATAATATTCAAATATAAGTTTATAATATTGTGCTATAATATTACTAAGGAGGAATTATTTATGAAAACTATAAAAGAATCTATAAAACATGGAGTGTCTTTAGCCTATATCTCACTATTATCAGATTTAACAAATTTATTATCTAATCCATTTACATCTGCAATTTCTGAAATAGATGAGGATTTAGGAACTATTATAAATGATCTTAAAGATTATTATATATCTTTAGATACACTTGTAGGCGGCGATACAAATAGCCGTAATCAGTGTGCAAGCAAATTGCAAGACCATCATAAGATACTAGAGAGCAAGTTTAAAACTATCAATGCATACAGTAGAGAACTAAGCCATATTTCAGCAGTGCTAGAAAATCAATACTATCTTATTACTACTGATCCCAAGGATATAGAAGGAATAGACTACCACCAGTTTATACACGAAGGACTCGGCTTCATAGAAGAGGAGGAAAATCTGGAAGATAAAGTGGTTAAAAGAAAAGAATTCCTACGGCTACTCCCTATGAGAATGACAAAGGATTCCTTCAATGATTATGTAGAAGAGTCATTAAATCAAATATCTATTAGCCCAACAGATATAGATAACAAACTGTTTTTCTCAGTTTTCACCCAATTATTTGATGGTCGGGTTGAAGAAAACTATGGTATATTTTTTACGGATATATATAGTGCAATTGAGGATCTTAGAAATTCATCACAATCAGAATTAAGTGGAGAAGATATAGAAGAATTGTTTGATGATATTTATTTACTAAAAGATACCACCGATAAACTGTATGATACTATAGCTACACTGCACAAAATAGTATCATCATTTTCAATACTGCTTATTTTAGATAATATTACTTTAGATATTTTATTTGAAGAACATGTAGCATATAAGGACCTTTTCTATGTGGTTAAATCCTTAATATCCCAAGATTTAATAGACGAAGAATATAGCCTTATGGTAGAAACCTTACCTGATAGGCTTTCTGATGTTTTTAATCAAACCAACCATTCCTATAGTAAGGTTACTAAGTCCTTTTATGATAAACTTGATAATAAACTTTTTCCTGAAACTAGTGAAACTATGCAGGCAATTAAAGTCTTTAGCCTTATACAGTATTATTTAATGTTAAATGCTGAAGATGCCTTTATGTTTTATGAAATGAAGGATAGTTCATATTCCTTAGACAAGTCCACAATCGAATCCTCTATTAGTTTCTTAAATGAGAAATTTGATAGTCTTCCTGCTAAGGAACGTAAGCTTAGGATGCAGTATTTAATTAGCTGTCTCCCTGTTCTTATGGATAATCAGGAATTTGCAAGTTATTTTAATAATTCCATAGAAGGAACATCAAACCCTGTGCATAAGGCCTATATATTAGCTAAGATTAGTAATTATATGGATTCATTTGGTTTCTTTGATGAAGACAATTTAGAATATGAACAGCCACAGTAATCCTGTCTATATAGGTCATAAATCTTACTAAGCTCTATAGAACGTTTATAGCCATTTTTCTTTTTAAAATCCGAATAAAGATATCTAACACCTAGTCTATCTTCTAGTTGCCTACCTATTTCATTAAGCCTGCTAGCATCTTTTAGTGGGCTTATGGATAAGGTGGTTGTAAAAAAATCGTAATTGTTCATCTTTGCATACCTTGCAGTTTCACCAAGCCTAAGCTTGTAACATGCTGTACACCTTCTCCCCCCCTCTGGCTCAGTATCTAAGCCCCTTGCCATTTTATTAAACTTTTCTAAATCATAGCTGCCTTCTATATACTTAACTGGATATTTTGTATCCATATCTAATATTAATTTTTGCTGTTCCTTAGCCCTTTTTTTATATTCTATATCATCATCAATATTAGGGTTATAGTAAAACACTGTAATATAAAAATAATTAGCTAGATACTCTATAACATAAGTAGAGCAAGGAGCACAGCAGCTATGAAGCAATAAGCTTGGTGCAATGCCATCTTTTTCTAGATTCTTAATTATTTTTTCTAGCTTTTTTTGGTAGTTTTCCTTAGTCTTATTCATCTTTCTTTTCCTTTCATCTACATTATTAAAGCATTAAAAACATTATATACTATTTATTTAATCTTTCCTATTGATAAGTATTTAAAAAAGGAGTAAACTAACATATTAGGATTATAAGTTAAACAAGTGAAAGTAGGTATAAAAATGTCAAAAGACAAAATTATCAATATAGCTGTTATTGCCCACGTTGATGCTGGTAAATCAACGTTGGTTGACGCTTTTTTACAATATAGTGGAATCTATAGAAAAAACCAAGAAGTTATAGATAGAGTTATGGATAGTGATGATATTGAAAGAGAGCGCGGTATTACTATCTACTCCAAAAACTGCTCTATAAAATATAAAGATTACAAATTAAATATAGTAGATACACCAGGACATAGCGACTTCTCTTCAGAAGTAGAAAGAGTTATTAATACAGTAGATACTGTAATATTACTGGTGGACTCCATAGAAGGGCCAATGCCCCAAACTAGGTTTGTTTTACAAAAATCCCTTGAAAAGGGTCTAAAACCTATCTTAATGATAAATAAGATTGATAAGCCTAACCATAGGGCTGATGAAGTAGTAGATATGACCTTTGATCTATTTGTAGACCTAAATGCCAATGATGAACAATTAGATTTTCCTATATTATATGGTATTAGCAAAGATGGTATTGCTAAGCATGATATAGATGATGATAGCACCGATATAGCACCCTTACTTGATACTATTATTGAACACACTAATTCATACCCTGATTATGATAATGAATCACTGCAGCTACAGGTTTCCACACTAGCCTATGATGATTATGTTGGTAGGTTAGGTATAGGTAGGGTATATAAGGGTATTATCAGGGAAGGACAAACTGTATCTGTAGCAAAATCCGACGGTACTGTGGAAGTATCCAGGATTTCTAAGTTAATGATCTATGAAGGTACTAAACAAATTGAAGTTAAAGAAGTAAGAAGTGGTGATATTGCAATTGTAGCTGGACTTAGCAATATTTCTATTGGGGATACTATTTGCGAAGAAGATAAGGTGCTTCCTCTTGATTCAATCAATATAGAGGAACCTACCCTCTCAATGAACTTCCTTGTTAATAATTCACCCTTTGCAGGCCTCAGTGGTAAGTATGTGACAACACGCCATATAAAGGACCGTTTAGAAAGGGAGCTTGAGGTTAATGTTGGCCTTAAGGTAGAGGCTTTAGATTCTACTGATGGCTATAAAGTTTCAGGGCGTGGTGAGCTTCACTTATCAATCTTAATTGAAAATATGAGACGTGAAGGATACGAACTTGGAATCTCAAAGCCTGAGGTTCTTTTCCAAAAAGATAAGGATGGCAAGCTTCTAGAACCAATAGAGAGAGTTACTGTTATACTTCCAGAGGAATACTCTGGCACAGCTATTGCTAAATTAAATCTTAGAAATGGTATTATGCAATCTATGGAACCTGAAAATGGCTACGTTAAGCTAGAATACCTTGCTCCAACTCGTGGCTTACTTGGATTCCGCAGTGAGCTTATCACAGATTCTCATGGTGAGGCTACTATACTTAGGTCCTTTGAATGCTTTGATAAATACACTGGTGAGATTCCAAAACGTACTAATGGGGTAATTATATCCCAGGAAACTGGTGTATCTGTAGCTTATTCCCTAAATAATATTTCCGAAAGAGGTAGCTTATTTATACCTGCCGGAATAGATGTATATGAAGGCATGATAATAGGTATGAACTCAAGAAGTGAGGATATGACTGTTAACCCTTGTAGGGGTAAAAAACAATCCAATGTAAGGGCGGCTGGATCCGACGATGCTATTAAACTTACACCACCCAAAATCTTTTCCTTAGAAGAGGCCCTTGAGTTTATTGAAGAGGATGAGTTAATAGAGGTTACTCCAGATAGTATACGTCTTAGAAAACGTATCCTAACAGAATCGGGTAGACGCAAATCTAATAAATAAAAAGCTGCCCTTAGAAGCTTTCACATAGGGATTGAAGAAAAGAAAGTGAATAGCTTTAAAGGTTAGCAAGATTAAGACCACATTGGAGACTAAATTCTCTGGTGTGGTCTTTTGATATTATTCTAAATAAT
>JAAYSX010000107.1 GCA_012518255.1 Candidatus Epulonipiscium sp.
AGCATCTTCGCTAACAAACTTCCCTACTATAACTGAGTCAGCCATATTATAAAACTGCTGGAATAGGTTTCCAATAATCATTGGAAGGGCAAAGACTAGTAATGATCTCCCTGGATGATCTTTTAACATGTCGTATTTCTTCATTGTAAGCCTCTCTTTTCTTTCTAACTATGTTTTTCTTTATCAATTGATTTTATCTCCCTAGTAAGGGTATGTCAAGTTGTCTATTAATAGTTAAGTTATTTCTACAATCTTCTTGTTATGGTGTATAATATTTATATACACATACTACTTTATCCAATACATACTTCCATATTAAGGAGAGGATTCTTTAGAAGATAATTCTGCTAATCATGAAACTGAATATATAAGTGGAGATATACCCCTGATGCCAAAGATCAGGAACATGTATTTAATTATGATAATGCTAGGGAAACAGAAGGATACGATAGCTGGGAAAGTCTTTCACTAGATGAGGGATATAAATTATACTCAGATTCACTTTCACTACTTAACTAAAAATCCAAGCCCTTGTAATCATATGCTTATGATTACAAGGGCTTTTAGCTAGCAAATTAACTTAAATCCTCAAAATATTCTTTTGTCTCTGCTATAACTACCCCACTTAATCCAAGTAATCCCACTAAGTTAGGAAATGCCATAAGACCATTTACAATATCTGCCACTGTCCAGATAAACTCTAATTTCATCACTGCCGAAGATGCAATAAGTATAATAAATATGATCTTGTAAGGCTTGATTCCCTTGACACCGAATAAATATTCTGTGCACCGTTCCCCATAATAATTCCAGCCAATAATAGTTGTAAAGGCAAAGAAAATTAAACCAACTGTAACAATCATTTGTCCTATATAAGGTGCCCTACTAAATCCTATTTTAAAAGCTTCCGTTGTCATTTGCGCCCCTTCATAATGTGGCGAATTCCATACACCTGTAATAATTAGGGTAAGGCCTGTCATAGTACAAATAATAATAGTGTCAATAAATGTACCCACCATACTTATTAATCCTTGACGTACAGGTGAATTAGTCTTAGCAGCTGCCGCCGCAATAGGTGCACTACCTAGCCCTGATTCATTGGAAAAAACCCCTCTTGCTACCCCTCTTTGCATAGCCTGCATAACTGTAGCCCCTGCAAATCCTCCAAGTGCTGCCGTAGGAGTAAAGGCTGATTTTATTATCATTTGAAGTGCCTGGGGGATCTGACTTGCATTAGTAGCCAGTATGTATATTGAGCCAAGTCCATATAATACAGCCATTAATGGTACAATTACTTCGGCTGTTCTAGAGATACTTTTAATTCCTCCAATAGTAATTAAGGTAACAAGCACTGTAACTATAGCAACAGTTACAACTTCCGGCATATTAAATGTAATATTTGCTGCTGTTGAAATTGAATTTACCTGGGTAAAGGTACCTATCCCGAGAAAGGCAACTGCAATGCCAAAAATAGCGAATAAATTAGCAAGCCATTTTTTATTGAGGCCTCTTTCAATATAATACATAGGCCCACCAGACATTTGCCCATTTTCATCTACTACCCTGTACTTAATAGCAAGTACCCCTTCTGCGTATTTGGTAGCCATTCCAAAAAATGCGGCCACCCACATCCAAAATAAAGCCCCTGGCCCCCCAGTTGCTATTGCTGTTGCTACCCCAACAATGTTACCTGTACCAATTGTTGCAGCAAGGGCTGTACATAAGGCAGCAAAACTTGAAACATCCCCCTCTCCTTCACAATCTGAATCCTTTAAGAAAACATAACCTAGCGCCCTTGGTAGGCGTACTAGCTGTAATAAACCTAGTCTTACTGTAAAATAAATCCCTGTTCCTACTAATAGAATTAATAAAGGTGGACCCCAAACCCATCCATTTATTAAATTTAAGATTTTCATTGCTTTTTCCATTTTTTGACCCCCATTTAAAGTGTAAAATTTAGTTATACGGCCATATGCTATTACAAGAAAAAGAGGCTAAGTCAAATGACCCAGCCTCTAATTTCATAGAATATTTAACAGCATGATAAATTAACATGCATATGTTAAATATACTCTGTCCTTTTACCTGAGAGTTTCATTACTAATTATATTAGTAACTTTCCCCTTCGGTGCCCATCTATATGAGTCTCTCCAGAGGCACGTCCAGAAACGGTTTTCCATGTGGAATTCCGAATCCTTCAACCGTAATATGTAGTTAATGAGTATTATACTCCTTTTTAATAATAAATCAATAGCTAGCTTAAATTAATCTTAAATCCTACCGTAAATAATAAAATGCTGAAATCATAATTTATGATTCCAGCATAAGCAATTATCTTCTATGGCTGGGAAAGAATAAAATCATCCATTTTAGTTTCTTCCCACTCAATCCCATTCGGTGATATATTGGAATAAAGCTGCATTGTATCATTTTCGTCTATTATAATCTTAAGGTCAAAATTCATTTCCCTTGGTTCCAGATATTCATCATACATCTGTTGGTAATAGCTACTTCCACTTTCCTTTGCTTCCTTAATATAGCCAACTGTATCTGGGTCTTTATCATAGTTTTTCTCTATAATTTGATAGTGAAAAGTAGCATGAATCAATCCATCTATTATTTCTTCGTTATAGTTAGATATATTAAACTCTAGTAGCTCATAATAGGGTGAAAATGTATCTATGCTCCTTTCTTTCATATATTTACTAATTCTATTATAATTTATATCTTCTTTTATCCCATCTATTTCAACACTTGGCTTATAATATAAGTCTCCATCTATACTCTCTATATGCAACTTATTTTTTATCTCCCTTAGCTTAAAATCAAGGCTAATTCTCTCCTCTTCAATAGATTCTCCCCATATATAGCACTCTAGATCAAAGCTTGCATGAATAACTTCCTTATCCTTACTTAACTCCATATTGCTAACTTTGATTTCGTCATATCCCATTTCAACCATATCTAGATTAGGAAGCCACCTATTACTAACCATCCCCTGATAAAGCTCAGGTGCAAGAACTTGCTGGTAATAATAATAAAAACCTTCTTCCCTAGTAACCTTTCCATGCTCTATAATTTCATCTATCTCTTCCTTAACTATTTCTTGCTCTTCCTTTGTATAGGCCAGCTGGCCATAATAATTTTCTATAAATTCCTTAACAAGCATCTCTTCTTCTACTGTTATTCCCCTGGGTTTAGGGTTAGTAAGTAGGCCTATAACAGACACTATTATTACAATAATCCCTAACATACTTGCCCAAAATCTTGGCTTCTTATAATCCAGTATATTCTTAATACGGCCCTTTGTATTTCCTCCTCCAAAGGCCAGAGGGGAGTTTCCTATAATTTTCTTATCACTAGATATGGATAAAAGTGAATGAGAGTAGTCTTTTTTGATTTCATTTCCCATTTCTTTAATTACTTTTTCATCACAAGATAATTCCATATCCTTACTCATTAGGCTAAATCCAAGCCACACTAAAGGATTAAACCAGTGAATGATTTTTGCTATATGGAATGCAAACTTTATTATATGATCATATCTTTCTATATGGGTTTCTTCGTGTTTTATAATATAAGACTGCTCCCCTTTAGAAAGACTAGAGGGAATATATATTTTCGGCCTTAGCACCCCAAATACAAAGGGCGTTTCAGTAAAATCAGTTGTATAGATATTATATCTTAGATGTTTTGAGGAGCTCAATGCCTTTAGTAATTTCAAGGTAGAAATAATGCTATAAATAAGAAGAATTAATATACCAGCTAACCAGATAATTTTCCCTAAAAAAATCCATATCTGAATAGGATTTATACTGGCATCATCTACAGCCTTGGGCAAGGAACTATTTACAAGCTTATCTACTCCAGCAATACCGCTATAAATTTCAGGCTTAGCTGCATATATGATATCTCTTGGTATTACTTCCCCATTATCTGGAATCATACTAAATAAGCTGGAAAATGAAAAAGGTACTAGTAACCTAATTAGTACTATTATCCATAGGATATAGGAATAGATTTTAGGAAGCTTTCTTATAAATAGGCGAATTAATATAAGAAAAAGAATAACATAAGAAGCAGTTATACTCATATTAATAACTTTTAAGAATATTTGGTCCATAACTACCCCTCCTTATGCTCATTAATTAACTTTTCAAGCTCTTTTACTTCCTTTGGGCTAAGCTTGTTTTTCCTTGTAAAGGCTGCTATAAACCTTGGCAGGGATCCTTGGAATTTCTCCTCTACAAAGATTTTACTTTGCTCTGAGTAAAACTCTTCTTCCTTAATAAGGGAAGTAACCATACTTTTATTATTTGTAAATATCTTTTTGTCCTCTAGTCTTTTTAACATTGTATAAGTAGTGGATTTTTTCCAGTCAAATTCTTCCTGACATAGCTTTACCAAATCTGGTGATTTAATTGGTTCACCTAGCCATATAAGTTTAGCAAGATTTTCTTCAGCCTCTGTTAGTCTATAATCTCTCATATAAATACCTCCAGTCTACAATTTGTAACCTAGCTCTTAAGTTTAGTTTACACCTTGTAGACTGGCTTGTCAATAATTTAAATAATATCCCAATAGAGAGATTACCCCTATAATAATTGCAAATTTTATATTTAACTTTTTATTCATATTGATAAGCGCTATATACTCCCTAATTATAGCAGATACATAATAATAAAATTTAGTGCTAGACCCTAGGCCATTATAATTTAATCCTAAGGACTTAGCTAAAATTCCGGCCCTAAGTACATGGTAATTACTTGTTATAAATAAAACTTTAGAGTTTGGATTATTTGAATCCTCAATTATCATTTTCGAAGAAAAGACTAAGTTTTCCTCAGTACTTGTTGACATATCTTCCATTATGATATCCTCTTCTGCTACATTATTTTCTATAGCATAGTTTCTCATAGCTAATGCTTCCGAAACTATTTCATCTGGTCCTTTCCCACCTGACATAATTATTTTAGGTGCTTTGGCTCCTCTTTCCTTTTGGGCATTATAGAATTTAATAGCCCTATCAATCCTACTTGCTAATAAGGGTGTCACCTTATCACCTGAAAGGCCTGCACCTAATACAATTAAATAGTCCTTATCCTTCTTTTCGTACCAAAGGTTATAAATCAAGGCAGATGTTAAAAATATAATAAATCCTATTACGAAATAAGAGTATACTGTTATAAAAAAACCCATTAAAGCTAGTAAACCTTTATATTTAATCCTATTTGCAAAGAAAGGAAGTATAAAACTTGATGCAATAATACCAGACCCAAATAAAATACTTAAAACATGCGCCATAGATAGCCCTTCCTTTTTAACGAGGGTTCTTCCCGTAGTAAATAAAATGATTATTCCAGCTACATATAACAAGGGGGTTAAAAGAAGAGCCATTATTAATATAATAGATACAATAACAATTAAAATATTAATATCTTTTGTAATTGCGGTTAAGTATAAAAACATCCACAAAGAACTAAATGATATAAAAAAAGCTAATCCATTCAATATCCTTCTCCTATCCCTTATATGCATAATTCCCCATATTAGAAAAAAGAAAAGCAGAATTACTCTAACTAAATCGTAAGTACTATTCATATATCACCTCAGTAATTTTTCTTAATATATTTCTATTATAACATAAGAATTTCCACAATATACTTAATATAGTCCTTAGAATATTTAATATAAAAGTGCTAAAATAAAATGCTGAAACCATAATTTATGATTTCAGCATTTTATGTTTGCTTTTATTATCTAAGAATATCCATGTTACAATCTTCTAAGGATCTACAGCCAGTTAAAATCATGGCAGATTTTAAATCATCTTTAATAGTATTAATATAGCTTGCAACACCCTGACTTTGACCCCCAAAAGAAGCCGTTACAAAAGGTCTTCCAATCAGTACTGCATCAGCTCCTAGAGCTATCATCTTAAGTACATCAGCCCCGCTCCTTACACCACCATCTACTAAGATTTTAACTTTACCTTTTACCTTCTTAGCTATTTCTGGCAGCACATCTGCTGTACCTGGTGTATGATCTAGTACCCTACCCCCGTGGTTTGATACAACAATGGCATCCACACCTGCCTTAACAGCAAGCTCAGCTTCATCCACTGTCATAACCCCTTTTAGTATAAAGGGTAAGTCTGTACTTTCCACAATTTCCTTAATATCTTCTAAGGACTTAGGTCCTACAGGTTTACCATGTAGGGCAAGTGTAATTAATCCTGCGGCATCTATATCCATGCCTACAGCATAAGCACCTGCATCCTTAGCCATATTAATCTTTTTGATTACCTCTTCATTCTTCCAGGGTTTAATAATGGCTATACCGTTGCCATCTACCTTTTCAAGTTCATTTAAGTTGGTTATTAAGAATGAATCTACAGCCGTATCACCAACCATAGGATATATACCAGATTTTAGGCATCCATCTATAACCCAAGATATATATTCCTCTTCAGTAAATTTACCACCCATATTAAGGGTTGTACCAGCTACTGGCGCAGCAAATACTGGAATATCCATTTCCCTTCCAAATATCTCGGTTGATGTATCTGGATCTGAGCAATCATGCAAAACCCTCATATTTAACTTATATCTTTTTAATGCTTCTACATTCTCCGTAAAGGATTGACCTGTGCCCTTACCCCCCATTCCTGGGACCTCCCCAGCACAAACTCTCCCATCACAAACACGGCATACTCTGCAACTTCCCCTAAGATTTTCCCGTGCTTTTGTAAGTATTTCTTTATCCATAATAAAAATCACCTCATCTAATGCTAGTTTAAGTTATGATTCCTGGGATTTTTTATTAGCTGCTGCCAAAAACCACACAAGTGCCCCTATAGCTGCTGCTATTCCTAGCGGATAAGCAATACTGCCTGCCAATTGAAATCCTTCTTCCGCTACCAAAATGTAGGTAATAGATACTGCTGTCATAAAGGTAGCTGGTACTGTTGCTATCCAGTGGAATTGATCTCTTAAAGCCAGGTACATTGCTGATGTCCATAAAACGATCATAGCAAGTGTTTGGTTAGACCATGCAAAATATCTCCAGATAATATCAAAGTTTATTCTTGTTAATCCAAAAGCAACTACAAACATTGGTATTGTTAAAACCAATCTATTTTTTATTTTATCTTGATCATAGTCTATAACATCTGCAATTGTAAGCCTTGCACTTCTAAATGCTGTATCTCCAGATGTAATAGGACAAGCAATAACTCCTAGTATAGCAAGAACCCCACCAACCTTACCTAATAAAGATGTAGATATTATTGATACAACCCCACCTTGCCCACCACTTTCTGCAAGAGCAGTTCCAAGTCCTCCTGTACTACCAAAGAAGGTCATAGCTGCAGCTGCCCATATTAAGGCTACAATTCCTTCTGCAACCATAGCACCATAAAAGACTGCCCTACCTTGTTTTTCAGAAGTTATACATCTGGCCATCATAGGTGATTGTGTGGCATGGAACCCTGAAATAGCACCACATGCAATAGTTACAAACATGATTGGCCATATAGGTAAACCAGCTGGATGAAGATTTGCTAATGTAATTTCTGGAATAGCAAAACTACCATTTAAATGTCCTATAAAGATACCGCCACCAACTCCAACAGCCATAATTAGAAGGCTTACACCAAATAAAGGATATATCTTAGCTATTAGTTTATCTATTGGAAGTAAGGTAGCTAGTATATAGTAAATAAATATAACATAAATCCAGAAATTTAGATCCAGATGATTAGGTGTTAATCCTGCTAAAAGTCCAGCAGGTCCTGTTAGGAAAACAACCCCTACAAGAACTAATACAACAACTGAAAAACCTCTCATAAAGATTTTAAAGCCCTTACCTAGATACATACCAACAACCTCTGGTATACTTGCCCCGTCATGTCTAACAGATAACATGCCTGAAAAATAATCATGTACTCCCCCTGCAAATACAGTTCCTAGGGCAATCCATAAAAAAGCAACTGGTCCCCATAAAGCTCCCATAACTGCTCCAAAAATAGGCCCAAGTCCCGCTATGTTTAAAAATTGAATCAGGAATATTTTCCAAAATGGTAGGCCTACAAAGTCAACACCATCCTCAAGACGAATAGCTGGTGTTTCAAGGTTTTCATCTATCCCAAAAGACCTATCTACAATCTTACTGTAGAAAAAATACCCTAAAAGCAAAATAGCAATTGATAATAAAAATGATATCATATAAAATCCCCCTTATGTAATAAATGTTTTATAGTTTCTATATACATTTTATTATCTATAAACTACTAATAGGGGAAATACTCATCAAATAACCAAAAAGGCCTACTATCTACACTTATATACCCATTAACTGCTTGAATCTCGCTATATTTTGTCTACTAATTGGTATTTCATGCTGTAAATCCTGTAATCTAACTACATAAGTACTATTAAACCATGGTATTATCTCAATTATCCTATCTAAATTTACTATATAAGATCTATGACATCTAAAGAAAGTTTCCTCTGGTAACCTTTCATAAAAACCACTTATAGTAGATGTTATCCTATACTCTTCCTTGCCTACATAAATAATAATATCATGCTCATCAGATTTGCAATATGAAATATCTTTTATATTAACAACGTAAAGTTTATCATCCTTCCAAAGGGATATTTTTTCCTTCTTTGACTTACTATTTTTAAGTGCTTCTAGCCTATTTAAGGTTGATACAATTCTTGCTTCTGAATATGGCTTTAGAATATAATCAAAGGCTGCAACCTGAAAAGCATCCAAGGCAAATTCTTTATGAGCACTTATAAATACTAAGATAGGTATTTCATCTAAGGTATTAATAACCTTCCCTAAGGTTAATCCATCTAGCTTAGGCATATTAATATCAAGAAAAATTATATCTGTTTTATTTTTTTGAATATATTTAAGTGCCTTTAGACTATCTTCGAATTCTTCCTGTATTTTTATAGCACTAAAATTTTCTATAAAGTATCTCAGCTCCTGTATAGCCGGTAGCTCGTCATCTACAATAATACAATTCATTATACTGCCTCCTCTATATTCTTATCATATATAACAAAACTTATCTTAGTACCCTGGCATAGGTTTTCTATTTCCAAACCCTTGCCATATATATGCTTAAGTCGATTGTGTACATTAGATAAACCTATTTTATTCCCCTTACTCCTGCCACTATATAAATTCCTAACAACCTCTTCTGGTATACCTAGGCCATCGTCTTCAACTGATATTTGAACCTTATCATCAATATGTTTTTTTACCGTAATCCATACATTCCCCGACCCATTACCCTTCAAGATACCATGCTTAATAGAGTTTTCCACCAAGGGCTGGATAACAAGGGATGGTATTTTTATATTAATATCATCATCCACTTGATAGTGTATCTTAAGCTTATCTCCAAATCTAGCTTTTTCTATCTCTACGTAAGCTCTTACTTGTTCAAGTTCCAGATTTATATCCACTACTGTACTTACTTCTTCTATATTATATCTTAGAT
>JAAYSX010000108.1 GCA_012518255.1 Candidatus Epulonipiscium sp.
ATTTAATCAAGGATCACTGTCGTTTTCCTCCTTGACAAAATAGATATTCCTGCGTTAATAAAATTCACAGCATTATTCAGAGAAAGTTTTTCTGAGGTCTGTGTCACATATGTTTGACTTCCCTAGATCAAAAGATTATTGACAGACATATAATGCAATGTTATGATTTTTGTGACAATACAAACAATTAAGGGGGAAGATGAAATGAAGGGGAGAAAAATAGTATCATTGTTATTAGCATTAACACTAATAATAACAACATTACCAGTTCAGGTGTTTGCGGAAGATGGGGGGCTGCGCAGCAGGAGTATGGAACTGAGATAACGACGCCGGGGGCAATCCGGATAATCCTAATGATAATGATAAGAAATTAATCTACGGCACAGGCAACACCTCTTATACGACTATTAGGATAGATGGAGTAAATCATAGGTTCCAACCTGATAGTGTAACCAAGTATGATAACAAGATTATTGGGACCAAGCGTTACGGGGAAATTATTGTATCATAACATATAAGTATTATTTCAAATCAGTATACAGACAGAGAAGATGTTGTGGAGTTTTTCTATACAGTAGAAAACACAGGGGATACTGACCATGATGTTGGTGTACGGATAATGTTTGACACACAGCTGGGAAGTAATGATAGTGCGCCTTTCAAATTACCTGTAATAGGTGATGTTACGACAGAAACTGAACTATCAGGTCATGATATATCAGAGTTCTGGCAGGCATTTGACTCACTAACAAATCCAAATATTATTGCACAAGGAACTTTGAAACTTGATAAATCATCTACACCTGACCGGGTGAGATTTACTAACTGGGGTTCTGCAAGAAGTAATCCTTGGGATTATACAAAATCAGCAGGAAGTAGAAATGGTGATAGCGCTGTTTGTTTATATTGGAATGAAGAGTCATTAGCTAAAGATGATGTGTTATCATGTAAAACATTTTATGGTCTTAGTGCCCTGCAAGAAGATTTAAGGCCTCCACTCGCAGTCGCTTTAAGTGCTGCCACGAAATTAGGGGTAGTTGAAGATAGTGATGGCAAAAAGGAGTACTCATCTAATCCGTTTACCGTAACTGCATATATTCAAAATGTAGGCTCAGGGTCAGCAGAAAACACCAATATTACTTTGGATTTACCTAAGGGTATGGAAGTGGTCGACCACTATGTAAACATAGATTTTGGTCAAGGTGCAGGAGCCATATCAAATAACGATTATGTTGATTTGAGTATCCAGGTTTATAATACTGGATGGGAACATGGTGAATATATAGTTGAAAATGATCATTCATACCATACTGAAGATACGATGAATATGCTTAACACGGGCCTTGCTCCTTATAATAGTGTGGTAGATACAAGAGCTAAGAGGGTTGTGTGGAGTACAAGAAGTACTAGAGAAAAAGGAGGGCTAGCTCCAGGGCGGGTGGTGCCAAGACTAGTTACTGTAGGCAATCCTGTAGCTAGTGATTTATACAGGGGTGGAGCAGAGCATTGGTATGAATTTAGAACATCTAATGGTGGAGCATATATTATTGATACATTAGGTTCCGGATATACTAGTGGGACTCTGTATAAAAAGAAGTTGTCAGGACAACTAGAAAGGGTAGCTTTTAATAGTGGTGGCATTAACTTTAAAATTTTAACAGGGTTGGAAAAAAATACTACCTATTACATTAAGGTGGGAGCTAATACTTCGCCGGCGTTAGAGAATTATATACTTAGTGTAAGGGGGAATGAAGATATTATGGTTTCAACTTCTGGTGGATCGTGGATGCCTAAAATGACAGGCTTCCCAGATCCTGATGGACCATATGTTCATTTCGATAAAATTGTATATCTTCCTAAAGAGGATATTAGTGCATATTACATCCTAATTACGATGGATAATTATAAAGATTTTAGAGATAAAGTGTTGAGTCAAAGTTTTGATGCCGCAGTGGCATATATTGTACCAAGGCTTGGTATTCCTGCTAAACTTGCTAAAGAGTTTATACCGATAATCAAGGATTTTGCACTTCCTACATTAACAGATTTAGAATTGAAGCAAATAGAGGAAGCAGGATCGATGGGGAGAGATGGTAAATTTAGGAACGGTGTGAAAATTACTAGTATGACAACTTATAGAGTAGGTATTAATGGTAATATAATACCTATGATGCAAAATATATATACTGGATGGGATGGGGAGATAATGTATGGCCAAGAGTACTATAGAGGAATATTTAGCAATGAAAAAAAACCTATGTGGAGATAGCATGACTACTCTTTGTCACTTGAAACAGACCAGAATAAGTTAGGAGATATATAATGGAGATAATTAAGTATATATTCTATGTTCTATGTCTTATATTAATTATGGCAAGTAACACTAGACTTTTTTTTGGGGAAAAAAATTATAGCAACTCTACGTATACTTTTTTGTTAGTGGCTGTTTTTTTAGCAATTTCTGATAATGTTATTTCGGCATCTATTAAAAATAAAGGCTTCAGAATAATATTAATAATTAATATAGTAATATTATTATTTATAAGTATCTATAGACATTTGAAAAAGATTAAAGTGTTTAGCATTTATAATATAAAGAAAAGGAACGAAGAAGATATTTTTAATATTATAGATTCGATAATAACTAAATACAAATTACATGATGGAAATATAGTATTGAACACGGCTGTAATGCAAAGTAAAATAATTTTTAAAAACACTAATAATGAAGTTATAGAAGAATGTATAACAGAGATTAATGAATATATTCAGGAATGTGGAAGAAAAAACAAACTATATTTGCTATATAATATTGTGTTAGTAGGATTACTTGTTTTAGCATTGTATATAATGAAGTTTCTATTATAGACTTATATTGAGCTATATTATTATGGTGATGAATTAGGCCTAAATATGAGAGATTCGTTAACCATTAAGGACCTAGAAAATTCTCCCTATGACCTTATATTTGTTTAAAAAAGTTTAGCTAGTGCTAGGGGGAAATAATCTAGGGATTTGCTATCTATATAAGGCCACCACTTGCAGTAGCTTTAAGTGGTGCCACGAAATTAGAGGTAGTTGAAGATAGCGATGGTAAAGAAGAGTATTCACCTAATCCATTTACAGTAACTGCCTACATTCAAAATGTAGGATCAGGACCAGCAGAAAATGCCAATATAACTTTAGATTTACCTGAGGGTATGGAAGTGGTCGGTGGAGGCGCAGAGAAAGATTTAGGAAATATCTCTGTAGGGACAAAACAGCATCAAGTGTCATGGGAAGTTAAAGTTGCTCCTAGTAGCATGGATAAGGTTGAAAAGTCTGTAGTCACATGGATAGCTAATAATTTGTTTGAAATTAATACAATACCTTTAACAGAAAGAGAACTAAAGACAATTTCTGAGTGCTGCGTTCCTAATAAAGAGGGTATATTTACTAAAGGATTAAAAATTATTAGTAATACAACATATACTAGTTCTGGTGTACCTGGAGCAACTATCCCAGTGAGACAAAATTCATATAGTGGGTGGGATGAACCCATTATGTATGGATATAAGTATTACAAGGGGAAATTTAGTACAGTTGATAAAAATCCGATGTGGTGGTAAGGAGTATTTATAGGTTTAGAAGGGGGGAGAAATTTGAATGTAGGTAAGCTTGTACTTTCTTGTGTTAGTTTTCTAATCCTGGCTTGGGATTTTGCTATGGTATCGTTGAAAAAAAAGAATTACTGTGAGAGAACCTATATCGTGCCTTTACTTATTCTATTAAGTATGATGTTTCAGTTAGTAGATTCAGTAAGTAATATAGTGTTGTGGTCTTTGGGTATTCATGCTAGCTTATTCTTAATTACAAGTGTTTATATATACAACACTAAAAAACGTATTTATCAAATCTTTAATATAAATATTAATGATGAAAATGAAGATATGATTAAGAAAATCATCAAGGATGTGGTTGGAGAAGACAACATTTTATTAGAAAAAATTTTACTTATAAAGGGCCAGGGAGGCTATAAAATAGAATTTAATGATTGCTTAGATATAACAATAAAAAAGACTCTAAAAGGTGTAAATAATTTTATAAAATCAAATGGTAAATCTGACTTTGAAAGTATATTATGGACTTTAATATGTATAATGATGTTAGTTGCTTGCTTAATAATAATAAGTAGCTAATCAATGAAGGGTATGAAGATAACAGCACTTTCAGGTCACTTTGCAGTTTAACTATAGACCACAAAGTCTGAAGGTGCTTTTACAAATGTCACAAATTCCGATTTTAATTGGTAAAAGACAGACAAATGGTTAAGCTATTCTATATCAGTTACAGAATAGGGGTTGGCTATGAGAAAAAGTTATTTACTAAAATTAGTGGCATATATGAAGAAGGTCTTTAAGATAGAGGATAAACTAAGTTTGTTTGAAAGAACATTGAAGTCCCTAAGCATTAAATATAAACGAACACGCCCTTACTCTCCATGGCAAAATGGTAAAGTTGAAAGAAGTCATCGTTTAGACAACGATATATTTTATGGCAGAAGACGATTTAAGAACTATGATCAGATGATTAAATCTTTTAATCGCTATGTAAGTAGGTATAATAACATTGCTAGAAGAGTATTAAATTTCAAGTCACCCAATCAAGTATTAGAAGAATTTGATTGGAGCAAAATTGAAGCTGCAATATAAGAATTATTAAACCTTACCTGTAACTTCATTATATTTATAGAGACGTGTCACATATGTTTGACTTCCCTAGAAAATACGGAAACTCAAGTAGCATATAGTTGACTTTAGAGATACATTTTGCTATAATAAATCAGGCTAAAGTAAGTAATTTAATATATTTGCGACTGTGGCGGAATCGGCATACGCGCTAGACTAAGGATCTAGTCCGGGTTTAACTGGGTGGGAGTTCAAATCTCCCCAGTCGCATAATCATAAAAGTAGGGTCTATGGATATATCTATAGACCCTACTTTTGTGATATAATATAAGAAAAATTGGGTAAACTTTACTATAGGATGGTGGTGCTTAGATGAATGAACTTAAGCAGTGGTATAATGAACGAGGAAGAAAGGTCCTAATTGTCCTTGCAGGTATACTAGGAGTATACTTATTTTTCAAGTATCTATTATCATACACGGCTCCATTTATAATTGCATGGATTATAGCATCAGGCTTACAAAAAATTGTAAGATGGCTTAATGAGAAGCTACATATGAAGCGGGGGATAGCAACTATGTTAGCTATGGTCACGGTGCTTTCGGCAATTAGTTGGGGGATTACTGCATTAGTTAGGCAAATCTTCACACAAGCCAATAACCTATATCAGAAGATACCCTTATATAGGCATGAGATAATGGAAGTAATTAATAATATTAGTGCTAAAACACAGAATTTATTTAGTATCTTATCCTTTAATTCACCAATAACATTAGAAAATACCATAGACCAGCTATTCCAAGGTATGGCTAGCTTTCTAGGGCCATTTCTATCAAAGGGATCAATTAATGTTGTTAGTAAAGTACCCAATATATTATTTTTGACTATAATAACCTTACTTTCAATATTCTTTATGACTAGGGATTATATTAAGATACAAAGGTTTGTTCATGCTCAGATTCCAAGTAGTATGATAGAGAAGATGGATGTATTAAAAGAGGATTTAGTTAGCGCCCTAGGGGGTTATGTTCGCACCCAATTAATACTTATGTGCGTAACCATAGGGATTTGCTTTATAGGATTTTTACTTCTAGGCATAAATAATGCCATACTAATATCAATTATTATTGGTGTTGTAGATGCCCTACCTATATTTGGAAGTGGATTATTCCTAATACCATGGTCATTGTATAATCTTGTATTAGGTCATTATAGTATGGCACTTGGCTTAGGGGCTATGTATGGACTTATTACAGTAGTTAGGCAAACAATGGAGCCTAGGGTTCTATCAAGCCAGATAGGTGTATATACTCTTGTAACCCTTATGGGAATGTATATAGGATTTAAGATCTTAGGTGTAATAGGACTTATAATAGGACCTATAGTAGTAATAATCTTTAAGACCTTCCAAAAAGCAGGAATATTACCTCCTTTTAAGGAGATAGATGAATAAATAGAAAAAGCCATTGGAGATTCTCCAGTGGCTTTTTCTATTTAATGCTACCTTGGTATTAGCCAAAATAAGCTTTTTTGTAGATTTCTTGAATTTCTACTACTTTTGGAAGTCTTGGGTTAGCTGTTGTACATTGGTCTTCAAAAGCCTTAAATGATAAGTCTTGTAAAGAATCCATGTATGTTTTCTCATCAATACCACATTCTTTAAAGCTTGCTGGCACATTTACTTCCTTCATTAAGTCCCTAACAGCTTTAACTAAGGACTTAACTCCTTCTTCTGGTGTAGAAGCTGGAAGGCCTAAGGCTTGCGCAATTTCAGCATATTTTTCTGGTGCTATAAACTTCTCATATTTAGGGAAGCTTGTAAATTTACTTGGTGTAGTTGCACCATTGTATTCTATAACATGTGGTAATAAAACTGCATTTGCTCTACCGTGTGCTACATGGAATTCCGCCCCTATTTTGTGTGCCATGGAGTGGTTAATTCCAAGGAAAGCATTGGTAAATGCCATACCTGCCATACAAGATGCATTATGCATTTTTTCGCGGGCAACTGGGTCATCTGCCCCGTTTTTATAAGATCTTGGGAGGTATTCAAACACTAGTTTAATAGCTTTCATTGCTAGGGCATCTGTATAGTCAGATGCTAGGATTGAAACATAGGCTTCAATAGCGTGTGTTAATACGTCAAGACCAGTATCTGCTGTTACACCTGCTGGTACTGTCATAACAAAATCCGGATCAACAATTGCAACGTCTGGTGTTAGTTCATAGTCTGCAAGAGGGTATTTCATGTTTTTGGATCTATCTGAAATAACTGCAAAGGATGTTACCTCTGAACCTGTTCCTGATGTAGTTGGTATTGCTACAAACTGAGATTTTTTACCTAGTATAGGGAACTTATAAACACGTTTACGAATATCTAGGAACTTCTGTGACATTCCTTCAAAGTCTGCAGTTGGGTTTTCATAGAATAACCACATACCTTTAGCAGCATCCATTGGTGAACCACCACCAAGGGCAATAATAACGTCTGGTTTAAAGCTATTCATAAGCTCAGTACCTTTTCTAACTGTTTCAAGATCTGGGTCTGGCTCGACATCACTAAATACATCTATAACTACATTATTTTGATTTTTCTTAAGTTGATATATAACCTTATCTACGTATCCAATTTCTACCATAAATGGGTCAGTAACTATTAGGGCACGAGAAATATTAGGCATTTTTTCTAGATATTGAATAGAACCTGCTTCAAAATAGATTTTTTCTGGGATCTTAAACCATTGCATATTCACTCTTCTCTTCGCCACCCTTTTCTTATTTACTAAGTTAACTGCTGTTACGTTAGAAGTTGTTGAGTTACGTCCGTAGGATCCGCATCCTAAGGTAAGTGAAGGCATATTAGTGTTATAAATATCTCCTATTGCACCATGAGTTGATGGTGAGTTAACAATAATACGTCCTGTTTTAAGTCTTTTACCGAACTTATCTATTGTATCATCATTATTGGAATGAATAACAGATGAGTGTCCAAGCCCACCAAGTTCTACCATAGCTTCAGCTAAGCTTATTCCATGGTCTGCATCTTTAGCTTTTATAATAGCTAGTACAGGGGATAATTTCTCTCTTGATAATGGGTATTTAGGTCCTACACCATCAATTTCACAGCAAAGTACCTTAGTATCTTCTGGAATTGTAATACCAGCAAGTTTAGCTATTTCAAAAGGATACTTACCTACAATTTCTGCATTAACCATATGAGTATCTGGGTTAATAACAACCTTTTCTATTTTCTTAATTTCTTCCTTACTTGCAAAGTAGCAGTTGTGTTTCTTCATATATTCTACTGCTTGGTCATATATAGGTGCTTCAATTATAGCAGCTTGTTCAGATGCACAAATCATTCCATTGTCAAAGGACTTTGAAAGGATAAGGTCTGTTACAGCTTGCTCAACATTAGCTGTTTTATCAATAAGGCAAGGTACGTTACCTGGGCCAACACCAAGTGCAGGTTTACCAGAGGAATATGCCGCCTTAACCATTCCAGATCCACCTGTTGCAAGTATCATTGATACATTAGGGTGGTTCATAAGTGCATTAGTTGCTTCTATAGATGGGAACTCAACCCATTGTATACAGTGCTTTGGTGCCCCAGCTTTTACAGCTGCTTCATAAACTACACGGGCAGCTTCAACTGAACATTTTTGGGAATTAGGATGGAAACCAAAGATAATTGGGTTTCTTGTTTTGGCTGAAATAATAGCTTTGAACATTGTAGTGGATGTTGGGTTAGTAACAGGAGTTACCCCTGCAATAATACCAACAGGTTCTGCAATTTCATAGTAGCCTTCTTCATCATTTTCCTCAATTACGCCAACAGTCTTATCATATTTAATACTATGATATACATATTCAGTAGAGAAAATATTCTTTGTTACCTTGTCTTCGAAGATACCCCTGCCTGTTTCTTCAACGGCAAGTTTTGCAAGATGCATATGTTCTCTAACTCCTGCAAGGGCCATTTCTTTAGTAATTTCATCAACTTGTTCTTGATTAAGATCAATATAAGCTTCTAAAGCTTTTTCTGCATTTTTTACAAGTTCATCTACCATTACTTGTGGGTCTATGGTTTTAGCTTTTTTGTTTGACATAATGATCCTCCTGTTTATTATTAATATATAAATTTTGTTTGCTTTACTAATGAGTGTTAAAGAATTAACAGGTCAATGTAAATAAAAAAGTTTATTAAGATATAAACTATACTTTAGTGACAAAAAGCCCTAATCAACTTTGTTAACTATTTAACTTATGAGTTGATAATACCACATATTAATAAGGTGGTCAATAAGAAGTTGTTAAAAAAATAACAAAAATATAACTGAAAAATAAGAAGTTTAAAATCTAATAATAATAATTTTGCACATAAAATATTATTTAGATATATAAATAATCCATATTTAATTTAAAAGTACTAAGTAAACTATAGAAATGCCATTAGAAAGATATAATATATATAAACTATGCTAGTTTATAGTTAGAATAAAAAAGCAGAAAAAGAACCCAGGTTTCAGGGGGAGAAACCTGGGTTGAGGGGGATTTAGCGATGTACCTCACACATGGTACAAGTATATTATGGTCAAGAATAATAAGATTTATTCATTATTGCAAAAAAAGTTTTATATGCTATAATAATTACATATAAAATCTATAATCTATACTAGCTATGATGAAAGAATAAATTTGTATCATGCTTTGCAGAGAGTTGATGGTGGTGTAAATCAACAAGCATAACAAAACATTTCCGCTTTCGGAGCTATCGGCGAGGAGCCGGAGGGGCATGCCCTTTATAGCATGATTAAAGAGGCTAGTATTACTAGCAAAACAAGGTGGTACCACGAGTATATAAAGCTCGTCCTTCATATAATATGAGGGGCGGGCTTTTATTATTATAATGAAGATATTAAAAAGATAAGGAGTGGATAAGGTGTTAGATATTAAATTGTTAAGGGAAGAAACAGATAGGGTTAAAAAGATGTTGCTAGATCGTGGTGATGATTTTGATCTAGATGTATTTACAGACTTAGATAGCAAGAGAAGAGGAATACTTCAAGAGGTTGAGAAGCTTAAACAGGAACAAAATAGTGTATCTAAGCAAATACCTATTATGAAAAAGGAAGGTAAGGATATAAGTAAAGTCCTAGACGAGATGAAGGTTTTATCTGATAGGATTAAGGAATATGATGCAGACTTAAGGGAAGTAGAAGAAAACTTAAATAATGTACTACTTAGCATACCCAATATGCCTCACCCAGATGTTCCAGCTGGTAAGACAGATGAGGACAATGTGGAAATTCGTAAATTTGGTGAGCCTAAAGACTTTGACTATGAACCAAAGGCCCATTGGGACCTAGGGGAAGACTTAGACATTCTAGACTTTAAAAAAGGTGCAGAAGTTACAGGGGCACGTTTTGTAGTATATAAGGGATTAGGTGCAAGGCTAGAACGTGCGCTTATGAATTTTATGCTTGATCTTCATACATCCGAGCATGGATATACAGAAATACTTCCACCTTTTATGGTAAACCAAAATAGTATGGTGGGTACAGGCCAATTACCAAAATTTGAAGAAGATACTTTTAAGGTTAAAGATACAGATTACTATTTAATACCAACAGCAGAAGTGCCAGTTACTAATATGTACAAGAATCAAATCCTAGATGGTAATGATTTACCACTTAGATATTGTGCTTATTCAGCATGTTTTAGGGCAGAGGCAGGATCAGCTGGAAGGGATACAAGGGGGATTATTCGCCAGCACCAATTTAATAAGGTAGAACTTGTTAAATTTACAAAACCAGAAGATTCATATGAAGAACTTGAAAGATTAACTAGTGATGCAGAAGAAGTACTTAAGAAATTAAATATTCCTTATAGGGTAGTTAGGATTTGTATGGGGGATCTTGGATTTACAGCTGCTCTTAAATATGATATTGAGGTATGGATGCCAAGCTATAATAAGTATGTAGAGATTTCAAGTTGTTCAAACTTTGAAAGTTTCCAGGCAAGAAGGGCAAATATTAAGTATAGAAATAGTAATAAGGAAAAGGCTGAGTTTGTTCATACAATAAACGGAAGTGGGCTTGCTGTTGGCCGCTGTACAGCTGCAGTCCTAGAAAACTGCCAGCAAGAAGATGGAAGCATTATAATTCCACAGGCACTTGTTCCATATATGGGCGGGGTGGACAAGATAGAAAAGTAGGATTGTCTTTATAATGATAGAATCATTATAAAAGGGGGAGAATATGATAGATTTCTTTAAAAAGCCGTATAAGGCATGGGTGCATATTACTATTTATCTAGTATTGTTTTTGGGTTTTCTAATAGCTTCTATTGTAGCTGCAATTAGTTATAGGCAAACTCAGCCTATTATAATGGAGGAAACGATTCCGATTACTAGTGAGGACCTTCTGGCTCTTTCTAATATGGAGATTACAGAGTCAAATATATATCAGTATATTAGCCAGGAAGATTTTAGTGGACTAGTTTTTAATCATTTAAAAGATCATAACTTTGACAGCTACTATTATGATGCTCTAGAAAACCTTAGTTATTTTAATATTGTAGATGATGAGGGTAGAACATACTCATTTGTTGCAAACACTGATTTTAAGCAAGATGATAATAAGGTAAAAATATTGTTTTCCAGATTTAAGTTGGGTAAACATAAAATAGGATTACTAGCTAATATTTATAGTAAGAAGTTAAATCTTACAAAAGAGATTGAAATGGATCTAAACAATAATAATATAGTATATATTAATAGGATTGAACTTGATGATTATAATAGGATTGTGTGTAGTTATTCATATAATTTACCACTTATAAGGGAGAAATTTGGTGGCTACAAGGATCAAGTTGATAGTAGGAAGATGAATATATACAAAAAAGAAGAGCCTAAGGTTGAAGAATTTACGCAGATGCTAGATAACCTAGAAGGATACTCTGAGGAGGGCTTAATTAAGTGGGTGTCAAACTTCCAAACAGATAGGCAGCTTTTAGAAAGTTGTGCTCTTATACTTAAAGATGATGGTATAAGGCAGATCTGTAATGACTTTCAAGCCCTTCATAATAATACCTTACAGGCAGATAGGTTAATTGAACTATCACAAAATGAACTTGATTATGCTTTGATGCAATATCATAGGGAATTTTCTAGATTGTTATTAAACTACTTATATCAAAATAAGGCTTACAGTTACCAAGGCGGCCAGCTTATGGTAAATGGGTCTCCCATAAATGCAGAAACTATATTAAGCGAAAAAGGCAAACAGCCTCAGTATGATGTAGAGATTATTAGTGATGAAGAAGGAATTAGCGCTTATTATCACAGTGGGAATGAAATAATTCAAAAGCTTATTTTGAGGAAGGAGTAAGATATGAAAAAACCTTTGAGTTGGCCTATAATAGGAACGGCATCTCTTACTGTAGTCTTGGTTTTTATGATATCAGCCTTATTATTTTTAACTAAGAATACAACACCACTAAGTACAGCTTTTAATGAAAGCTCTAATGAGGGACTTGGCGGTGAAGATGCAGTAAAGGAAGACAAGCTAGAGGAGATATTGCCAGTATACAGAGAAGTAACCCTTATGCCTGGACAAACCCAGCAAATACAATTATACACATATCCTCAAAATGCTGATTTATCCCAGTTAGAATGGGAATCATCCCAGGAAAATATTAAGATTTCATCAGCAGGCTATGTAAATAGTAGGTTTCCAGGAAGTGAAGGGATAGTTAAGGTAAGAGATAAGAATGGAAGCCTAGAAACCCAGTGCAAGGTTAGAGTTATGTCGGAAGAGGAGGCGTTTTATAATACTATTAACCTTATAAATACGGGGAACTTAGAAGATAATATGCTTATTAATTTTACTGAAGATAACTTTAAACCAGGAGATAAGCAACTACATTCTAGGACTGACGAGGCAATAGCTATATTTGACCTAGTAAACAGGGAACTGGCAACATATTCAGTTATCCAGAAGCAGCTTATAAATGCCCAAACTAATAATAATATAGATTGTGATGTTTATATGGAAAGGGAAACTGGGGATATTAGAAAGATAGTAACCATAGAACACCTAGCAGATACATTGGAGATAACAGATTATTACTTTAAAGATGGAAAGGTATATTTTATATTCCAGCGCCATGAAAATTATTATAGGCCTGTTGCGGCCCAGCAAGATTTCCCAGGGGAAAGGTGCTATATAGTAGATGATGCAATTGTAAGGTGGCGTGAAATTCATAAGAACTCTAATGATATGTTTGAGAAAACAGATTATTATCATGTTAAGGAAGGCTTTAGCTGGGTGACCAAGGAATACAAAGACCTATCTAATGTAGATACAGAAAAGAAAGACTATGTAAAGCCAAGGGATGACGAGGAATATAGGAAAGAAAAGGAACTAGATTTTGCTAATAGGCAAAAAGATATGATAAATTCAGCATATAACTTGTATAATAAGGTGCTGCAAACACCTAGTATAACTGAGCTAACAGGTTATGTATTAGATCAATCCGGTAACCCAATGGAGGGTGCACATCTTAAAGTTTTCTCAGACGATTATAGTGTTCTAGTTGCAGAAACTATTACCAAACCTGATGGTGCTTATACCTTAAAGGTACCCATGCATACCAAATCATATAGGATAGATATAAGTAAGGCTGGATATGTAAGTACAACTATCTATGATGTAGATACATCTATAGATGCCGTAAGTTCATTCCAGGAGAATATATATATGTATAGGGAAGGGCAAGGTGAGTACACTATTAGGTTAAACTTAATAGATGCCTTGCATGGGGAAAATATTAATGATGCCAAGGTCATTATAAGATCAGGTATAAATAATAAGAAAGGTACAATTGTAAAGCAATTTAACCTAAGTGATTATTATCCAGATTATATGTATGACGATTACCTATATGATGATGAGTATTTATATGATGACTATATGTATGAACCATTTTATTATGATGTTAGACTTTATCCAGGGAATTATACAGCCGAAATCCAGTCA
>JAAYSX010000109.1 GCA_012518255.1 Candidatus Epulonipiscium sp.
AGCCTTGGTAGGTCACCTATACTTCCAAAGTCTAGTTTATTAAAACGATATTTACCACAAGCTAGCGTCATTATAATTGAATCATGTGGCGTCTTAAGTGCAAAGTCTGTATAATAGTTACGGCCTGGCCTTGCACCATCACATCCTCCTATAAGGAAGAAATGCCTAATTGCTCCTGATTTAACCCCTTCAACTATCTTATCAGCATTTGAAAGTACCGCATTATGCCCAAAACCTACAAGTATGGTTTTTTCAGGTTCATCTTCTGGGTATCCATCTAAAGACAATGCTTTTTCTATTAAAGGTGTAAAGTCCTTCTTGCCATCTTTTTCTTCTATATGCTCTAATGAATCAAAGCCCACCATACTTGTTGTGTATATACGATCCTTGTAGGACTCCCTAGGCCTCATTAGGCAGTTAGTAGTCATAAGAATGGTCCCTTCAATTCCATCGAATTCACTCTGTTGCTTCTGCCATGCTCCTCCGTAGTTTCCTACTAAATGTTCATATTTATTAAGCTCAGGATAACCATGAGCTGGGAGCATTTCACCATGGGTATAAACATTAATACCCTTGTCCTTAGTCTGCTCTAAAAGTTCCTTCATGTCCTTCATATCATGGCCAGATACAACTATAAATGGTCCCTTCTTCATATTTACATTAACATGGGTAGGCTCCGGATTCCCATGACTTGTATTAGCCGCATCTAAAATCTCCATAGCCTTAATATTAACTTTACCTAGGTAAAGTATTTCTTCAACCCAATCATCAACAGTCATAGTTTCATCTATAGTTTTTGCAAATCCTCTAAAAAAGTACCGATCAACTTCCTCATTGTGAACCCCAAAAACATCAGCATGATGGGCATAGGCTCCCATTCCCTTCATTCCGTAAATTAAAGTTTCTCTTAAGGAACGTATATCTGCATCTATGGTTTGGTCATACATTATTCCCGTCTTTACTGCATCTTCTAGCATTTGTTCCTTGTAGTCAGGCACTTTGTATGAGGCTGCATCTGGAACCTCTCCTATGTCACCTACAAGTCCTTCTAGTTCGTCCTTATGCTTGCCTGCCTCCTTAATAAACTCTACAAATCTATCAGGGTCAAAGTTAACGTTAGTTAAAGTAGAAAATGATGCATAAGCCATAAACTCAGCAATTTCTTTTCTTGGTTTTTCCCCCTTCTCATATAAGGCTTCACCATAAAAACCAATACCTTTTAAAAGGTAAATTAATAAATCTTGCAGGGCTGCAACTTCTGGTGTCTTACCACATACACCAACCTTGGTACACCCTTTACCACCTGCCGCCTGTTCACATTGATAACAAAACATTTCTTGAATCATCTAATACCTCCTTGGACTTATTAAAGTTCTTCCTTGCTTATCATTTCCAATTTAGTAAAAATAATTCATCAATCATTAACAGAAAGGCTAGGTGTAGTTAATGGTATAAAAAAGAGATATAAGGGTTACGTTAACTCAAAATGCAATATCTTCAAATGTTTTGGTTTGCAGTTTGGTTTGCAATCTTACTTTTTGCTTGCTTTTTGACCTTTAGTATTTTGTTATAATTATAATTCTAGGTAAGAAAAAAAAGGCTACAACCATTGATATGGTTGCAACCTTGTAAAAAAGATATTTAAAATTTATACGACGTGCACAGAAGGATTCGAACCCTCGGCCTTCTGATCCGTAGTCAGACGCTCTATCCAGCTGAGCTATGCGCACATAATAAATTGTTATATATAATCAAATGCCGGAAACCGGGATCGAACCGGTACGAGAGTATAAGTCTCGCAGGATTTTAAGTCCTGTGCGTCTGCCAATTCCGCCACTCCGGCGCAGATGTATTATATATAACAAAATGGTCGCTATAGGGATCGAACCTATGACCCCCTGCTTGTAAGGCAGGTGCTCTCCCAGCTGAGCTAAGCGACCTTATTAAATTATTAATTCTATAATATAGTGGCCTGGGTGACAGGACTTGAACCCGCGACCTCTA
>JAAYSX010000019.1 GCA_012518255.1 Candidatus Epulonipiscium sp.
AATAAGAATATACTATAACTGTATTGGTGCTATAGAACTTCCTAATACAGAAAGCAAAACGGCATAGCCGATATATAAACCGACCATGCCATTTTTTTAGAATTATAAATCCCTATGGTAAAGCACCATTGGCAGCTTTTTTGTTTTACCATGCTATATCAAGCCCATTAGCTTGGTTGTAGCTATTAATCTCTTCTAATTTCCTTATAAGCGAAATCTTATAATTTTCCAGTCTTTGCCTTGACATCTTATTTCCCTTTGACCCTATATCCCTTTGTATTTCATGGAAAATCTTTCTGTATTTTGACATATCTGTTTCAAGGGACTTATATTTAGACTCCATATATAATATATGTCTTTCAATGCATTCCCTTTGCATAAGTGTATGCTTATGTATATCACTATGCATTTTATTAAAATTATTATTCATATAGGCTATATCATTCCTTGTAGCTATAAAAGTTTCCTGCCTTTTTTCCCATATTTCTTTATCTGACTTTTTATCAAGTCCTAGCTTAACCTTACTATCGTAGTCTAAATCACTTAATTCCTGAACAAATTTCTTATACTTAATAATATTAAAATTGATATTATTCCAAAATTCCTCGTTTAAAAAGGCTTGTTTACTTATTTCCGAGTCTACATTTTCCCAGAGTTCTTGATATACCTCTAGCATACGAATCTTTGTATTTGTAATATCTCTTTGTGCCTTGTAAAATTCTAATCTTTCCTTATACTCTTTTTGCTTGTTTTCTAGATCCTTATAGTTATTTGTTTCTAACACCTTTACATTTTCTAGTTTTTTTATATAATATTCCTCATTATTAATTAAACCCACCTAAAACCCCTCCCACATACCATATATTTACATTTTATAGGTATTTGGGAATTTTTGCAAGCATTATCTTAAATTTCTATAGATTCTGGTAAGTCTGATATTACATTATGGGCCCATTTGCCAGATTTAAATCTGTGCATGGATAAAATAAATTTAGCAATCTCTTCTATTGATACCATAGCAACTACAGCTTCCACAGGTAGTTTGAATACAAAGGATCCAAGAAGGGCCATTGGTACCCCTACAATCCACATTGAAATAGCCTCTATTAAGAGTGCAGATCTAGCATCCCCACCACCTCTCAGTATTCCTACAATTAAAAGAACATTTACAGTTCTAAGTATAAGTATTACTGATGTAATATATAAAATTGTCCTAGATGCACTTGCTACAGAATCTGATACTGAGAATATATTAACTATAGTACCTGCACTAACTGCCAGTATTACACTCATTACTGCGGAGAAGATAACACCTATAACTATAATTCTTTTTGCATAAAGTTTACCCTCTTCCTCTTGTCCTTCACCTATTTTATTTCCAACCATTGTAGCTGCCGCACCTGCCAAACCAAATACAGTTACAGTTAATAGGTTAACTATAGTATTTGATATTTGAACTGATGCTGCTGCCTCAGCATTTATATGCCCATAAGCCGATGAATACACAACTGCCCCAAGTCCCCAGCATAATTCATTTAAAACCACAAACATAACAGGTACCGATACCCTTGAAATTAAATCCTTGGAAAAACCAAATAACTCTTTAAATTTTGCAGCAAAAACTCCTTTTCTTAAATAAACTATAGATACTAAAACAATAGTTTCGATTATCCTTGCAATAGTTGTAGCAAGAGCTGCCCCTGCAACACCAAGTGCTGGGGCTCCAAGATTCCCAAATATAAATACCCAGTTAAAGAAAACATTCACCAAAACTGCAATTATACTTACTCCCATAGGTAATGTTGTATCTCCTATACTCCTTAGATTAAAACCATACGCAAATGTAATTGCTGTAAATATATAGCTAATAGAAACCACCTGCAGATACTCTACTCCTAAACGGATAACTTCTCTATCAGGTGTAAAAAATCTCATTATCTTATGGGGAAATATAAGCACAAAAGAAGTACCTATAGTCGTTACTATAGTTACCCCAACTAATGTAAAGCCTAATATCTTCCTAATATTAGCTATATCTTTTTTTCCCCAGAACTGTGAGGTAAATATGGCTGCCCCACTACTTATACCTGTAATTCCCATTAAAATTATCAAAAAAAACTGGTTTGCAAGACCAACTGCTGCTAACTCTTTTTCTCCCACCATACCAATCATTAGTGTATCTACCATGTTTAATGAAGATCCTATTAATTGCTGAAGTGTTATTGGAATTGCAATAACCATTAATTTTTTATAAAAGTCCTTATCATTAAATATATCTTTCCACCACAGTAATAGTCTTTGTGTCATTTTACGCTCTCTCCTACTAGGTAATTATCAATTATTTCTTCAGCAAGCCTCTTTTGAATGTTAGCACTATTTATAAGTGATAATACCATAATTATTATATCTTCCTCTTTTGATTGTTCTAAGTCTAATGTCTCTAGTTTTTCTGTAACCGATTGCTTTATTTGTATCTTATCCTCTTTTTTAACTTCCAAAAATCTTTGATACAAATCGAATACATCAATTCCTTCCTTATATATAGTTTCAGTAAATAAAGTTTTAATATCTCCTATTGATAATATTTGTTTTAAGTTATAAATAAGTGCCATCATTATTAAATGCTCAGGTGAGTATTTTTTATTTGTAGCTGGCTTTAATATTTTATCTTTTACATAATTATTAATCATTGTTTTGGTTAGAAGTTTATCATCTTCATATCGTTTTCTAGCTTCTAGCTTACTTTCAAATAAAGTTATAACCTGATCCATATACAAGTCAAGCATAGGAATATCCCTTACTTCTATTTCTTCATGACTGCATATTTCATCAAGCAATTCTAGTATTTTTATATTCATTCTCTATCACCCTATTATATTTTTATGTATCCTTATACTATATGAATTTTAAAATATATGCAAATAATATTTTTATTCTCTTTTCTTTTTTATATATAGGTGGTATAATAACATTAACAAAAACACATAGTAACGATAACTATGTATTGAACCAGTAATATGTTAGGAGGAAATAAAATGAAAAAATTCAGGGAACCAGTAAGTGGATTTACCCATTTATTTGGAGCACTTGCATCTTTTGTAGGCTTAATATTATTAATATGGAAACAGATTACCGTACCTAGATATAGTCCCCTAGGCTTATTCTCTGTAATAGTATTCGGACTTAGTTTGATTTTTCTATATACAGCTAGCACAGTTTACCACCTGGTTTCTTCCAGGGAAAAAGTAATGCTTTTTTTAAGAAAGTTAGACCATTCTATGATCTTTGTTTTAATAGCAGGTACCTATACACCTGTCTGCCTCATTGCTCTAGAAGGGGCATGGAGATGGGGCCTATTTAGCCTTATATGGACTTTTGCTATCCTAGGGATTGTACTTAAACTAACTTGGTTTGAATGTCCACGTTGGCTATATACCTTTTTTTATATTGCAATGGGTTGGCTTGCCATATTTGCAATTTCACCACTATCTAAAGTGCTTCCCAAAAATGCACTCTTTCTATTAATAGGAGGGGGTGTAGTTTACACACTGGGTGGCATTATATATGCTTTTAAATGGCCAAAGCTTAATTTAAAACATTGGGGATTCCATGAGATATTCCACTTATTCGTGCTAGGAGGTAGCTTCCTCCACTATATGCTAATCATGCGTTATCTTTAATGATTTTCCAAGATATAATCAAAATGTCATCTACATATATTTTGTAGATGACATTTTGATATAATGCAGTTATTATATTTTATACTTCCCAGTTTTTCATTCTTTCCCTTAGCAAATCCGTTAAGATTTTGGCTTCTTCTCTTGTAATAACATTAAATTTTCTTGCTTCACGTATTCTTAACTTATATTCTTTGTTAAGTGCACTTTTAAATTTTTTCATAGGTACTTCTTTTTCTTGTAATATATCATAAATCTTTTTACCTTCTTCCGCAGACTCCCTAATCTCTTCCTTACTAATACCTAGGCTTAATAAGGTGTTAATAATAACCTCGGGACTATCTAATCCAGCCTTATGGTAAAGCTCTGCAAGACTACTACTAGAACCTCCATCTTCACTACTTTCACTTTGAATACTTGGCGGAGTGGTTTGTCCAGCGTATACAAATACATTGCTTCCCATACATATAATGGCCACAAATATTAGGATGCTTTTTTTATACTTCATTATAAATCCTCCTTTTCTGTTTATACATTATTATAATGCTTATATTCTTCTATTATTATTCAGGGTAATATATTACAGTAAAATTATTGTTTGAAAATTTCTTCAAATTAATGATATAATATATATAAATTTAGAAAATATGAGAGGATGAATCTTATGTTAAAAACAAGATCTGCTGGAATCCTATTACATCCCACCTCATTACCTAGTCCATTCGGCATTGGGGATATGGGAAAAGATGCTTATAATTTTATTGATTTTTTACATGCCTCTGGCCAAAAATACTGGCAAATACTACCCCTAGAACCCATAGGTGCTGGTAATAGCCCTTATGCTAGCTACTCAGCATTTGCAAAAAACATTTTACTTATTTCGCCAGAAAAGTTAGTTGAAAAGGGGCTCCTTAGTAGTCAGGATATAGAAGAAAAACCAGCTTTTGATGACCGCAGGGTTCTATATGATAATGTTATATCCTATAAGGACAAATTATTTAAAAAAGCCTTTGCAAACTATAATTTACTTGATAAGGCTGAACTACTTAATTTTAATCTATTTTGCCATGATAATTCATTTTGGCTAGATGATTATTCACTCTATATCTCAATTAAGGAATATTATGTGGAGCTTCGCAAGAATTCTTCCATAGATTACGAAAAAAACTATAATAACTTAAAGGATACTTATAACAAGGAATTAATTGATGAGTTTTATTATGAAGGGGCATGGTTTACATGGCCAGAAGAATTAAGGTCACGTATGCCTAAAGCATTGGATAAGACAAGGGTTGAGTTAGAAGATAAAATTCTTTATCATAAATTTCTCCAGTTTATATTTTTTGAGCAGTGGAACTCCCTAAGAAGTTATGCTAACAAGAAGGATGTTTTAATTATTGGTGATATACCCATTTTTGTATCCCTTGATAGTGTTGACGTTTGGAGTAAGCCTGATTTATTTGACCTTGCTAGCAATGGTTTGCCTAGAGAGGTAGCTGGGGTACCACCAGATTATTTTAGTACGGAGGGCCAATTATGGGGGAATCCTCTGTACAATTGGGGATCACACCAAAAGACGGATTTTAACTGGTGGAGAATGCGACTTAAATATATACTAAATTATGTAGATCTTGCCAGAATAGATCACTTTAGGGGTCTAGAATCATTTTGGTCAATACCTATAGAATCTAAAACAGCCAAGTCCGGGAAATGGCGCAAGGCACCAGGATATAAGTTTTTTGATGCATTTCTTAAGGATTATCAAGAGTTGCCTATTATAGCTGAGGATCTTGGGATTCTTACAGATGAGGTTCATGCTCTTAGAGATACTTTTGATCTCGCTGGCATGGCAATTTTACAATTTGCCTTCGAAAATAATAATAAAAACCCATATCTACCTCATAACTGTAAGCAAAATACAGTTCTTTACACTGGAACACATGATAATAATACTAGCCTAGGATGGTACAGTGAAAGTAATCCTACTGTAAAAGACTATGTTAGATCATATATTAACAACAACGATGATGACATGGCATGGAAGTTTATTAGACTTGCCTACTCAAGTGTATGTAATACTGTAATCATCCCTATACAAGACTTACAACAGCTAGGTGCAGAAGCCAGAATGAATATTCCAGGCCTTCCTAAGGGTAACTGGGAATGGAGGTATACTAGGGATATGCTTGATCCTAGCATGATAGATGGTCTTAATTATCTTAGAAAATTATATAATCGTTAAATTAGGTAGATATGTCTTCTATATAACAAGGCAACCTCGGTTGCAAAAGTTATATAGAAGATATATCTACATTACTTCTTGCTTGTAAAAGTTACATATCTTTTATTTTTTGCACAAAAAAAGAGTGGTATTACCACTCTTTTAAAACTTTAAAATTATAGTTTTACAACGTTTTTAGCTTGTGGACCACGTTCGCCTTGCTCAACTTCGAAGCTAACTTCTTGTCCTTCGTCTAATGACTTGAAGCCTTCTCCTGTAAGTGCTGAGTAGTGAACAAATACGTCTTTGTCACCAGGTACCTCGATAAATCCAAACCCTTTTTCGTTGTTAAACCATTTTACTGTTCCTGTTAATGTCATGAATTAATTCCTCCAACTTTTTTAATATTATTATTTTCCAAGTTTCTTACAATCAATAAAGAATCCACACATTAGTAAATATCTACATATTAGTGATGTACAGCATACATACAGCGTCCTAATTTGGATACTTACTAATATGCGGATTGCTCAATCTAGGTAATCAAACTTTATACTGGTATTATAGCACACTTCTTTTCAAATGTACACACTAATTTTGTTTTTTTAATATTTTACTACTTTGCCACATTTCCGGCTACATTTAATATGTCCCAAGTTTTAGAAAAGGGAGGTGAATAGGAGAGGTCCAAATTACCTAACTCTTCCACCGTCATCTCCTTATCAACTGCTGCTGCTAGTACATCTACTCTTAAAACAGCCCCTACCTTACCTATAATTTGCCCACCTAAGATTACTCTAGAGGCTTTATCATAAATAAGCTTTACATAAATATCCTCTGCACCAGGGTAGTAGTTGGTTTGATTCTTATCTGTAACAAACACACTTCCGTAATCAATGCCCATTTCCTTTGCCTCTGACTCACTAATCCCTGTTCTAGCAGCCTCTAATTCCATAACTTTAATAGCAGCCGATCCTAGTGTTCCACTAAATGTTTCTTCCAGACCTGTTAAATTTTCACCTACCATACGGCCTATTTTGTTAGCAGTTGTAGCAAGCGGTATATATACATTTTCTTTTTTTATCTTATGGTAAACAGTTGCACAATCTCCTGCTGAGTATATATACTCTAAATTAGTCTTCCCATATTTATCAATAATTATTGCACCATTTTCTAACATCTCTATTCCACTATCCTTTATGAAGGATGTATTTGGCCTTACACCTGTGGCTATAATTACAAGGTCTGCATCATACTCTCCCTTATTTGTTATAACCTTTTCTACCTTTTCTTTTCCTTCTAAGGATTTTACCATTTCTGATAAGTTTAAATCTACCTTATGTTTCTTTAGTTCTTCTTCCATTATCTCAGTTATCTCTTTATCAAAGGATCCAGGAATAATACTATCATCTAATTGTATTACCCTTACATTTTTCCCTATTTCTTTCATCGCCTCTACAAGTTCTATACCAATATAACCTGCTCCAACTATAACAATATTTTTGTTACTTTCTTGGCTAGCAATTTCTTTAATCTGCTTCCCATCATTCATATCTTTTAGCACAAATACATTACCTATATCTATATTATCAATAGGTGGAATAATAGGGCTTGCCCCTGTTGCTATCATAAGGTTATCATAATGATCTTCAAAAAATTCGTTTGTTTGTAAATTCTTTACTTGCAATGTTTTTGAATTTGGATCAATAGCTATAACCTCATGTTTAATATTAACATCTATTCCCATTTCCCTTGCTTGATCTACTGTTCTTGCAATCATGTAGTTAGGATTATCAAAAAAGCCACCTATATAATAGGGCAGTCCACATGCTCCCAAAGAGATAATATCTGATTTCTCATATAAAATAATTTCAGCGTCTTTATTTGTTCTAGCAGCTTTTGCTGCAGCACTCATTCCTGCTGCTATACCACCAATAATTACTATCCTCATTTTATAACCTCCTTATGCTTATAGTCTACCACTTATTATATACTATAATACTAGAATATCTTACTTTTTTCTAGGGCTAGCACCTAATAATTAGCTTATTCTATTTATTTGCTTCTGCAGCAAGCTCATATTTATCCCAATCCCTTGTTTTAATTAAGTGTCTTGTAAGTTTAGCTAATTCACTTACCACTATTACTGTTGAGGATAATAGAATAATCTTCATCCACATTATAAATGGTAATGATACTGAATTAAAGAATCCTCTAAATACTTGTGTAAGTATTATTTGAGATATCATAGTTGCAAATATAACATAAACGGCAATTCTATTTTTCATAAAGTGAGGAAATATGCTATTTAAACCAAATTCCCTAGAATTGAAGGCATTCATTAAAACACACATTGCAAATAAACTAAATAATACTGTCTGCATTTCATTTGCCACAGCTGGATTATTACCATCTAACTTGGCCCCTAAAATATTAAATCTCATCTGTAAATATAATAATAAAGTGATATAACTAGAATTCCATAGCATGTTCGATAACATTGACTTGTTAATAATATTAGCATTCCTATCTATAGGTTTTCTCTTTAAAACAGAGGATCTTACAGGTTCTAAACCTAAGGCAAGTGCCGGTGGTCCATCCATTATTATGTTTACCCATAAAAGCTGTATAGTTGTAAATGGCATCTGATAACCACCAACTTGAGATATAATAGCAATTAAAAATGCTATTATATTAACACTTATTTGGAACTGTATAAATCTTTGGAAGTTAGAATATATCCCCCTCCCCCACTTAACTGCTTGTATAATTGTCCCAAAACTATCATCTGCTAAAACAATATCAGCTGCATTTTTACTTACTTCTGTTCCAGCTATGCCCATAGCAATACCCACATCTGCTTTGGTAAGGGCTGGGGCATCATTAATACCGTCTCCCGTGACCGCCACCACTTCCCCATTTCTCTGTAATGCTTCTACAATACGCATCTTTGTTTCGGGCTTAGACCTTGCCACAATCCCAATATCACCTATCTCCTCTTCCAATTCCTTATCTGAAAGCTGGTCTATATAACTTGCTTCTACTGCCCTGGCACTATCACCAATTATGCCTAATTCCTCTCCAATAGCTACTGCAGTATAGATATTATCCCCTGTTAACATTTTGCTTGTAATTCCAGCATTTTTTGCAGTGCTTACTGCTTCCTTTACCCCTGGTCTAAGAGGGTCCTGTATACCTACAAAACCTGTAAAAACTAAATCTTTCTCTAATTCCTCCTCCCTATGTATATCACTTGTCTTTGGTAAAACTTTATAGGCAAATGCCATGGTTCTCATGGCCTGTTTTTGCAAGGAATTAATCTTATTATATATTTCCTTCTTATTATTATGGGATAATCTTACAACATGATCATTTAAGTCTTCATAACCACATAAATCTAATATAACTTCTGGAGCTCCTTTGCATAAAAGTATATACTTATCCTCTAATCCAATAATTGTCGTCATGCATTTTTTCTCTGATGTAAAGGCAATTTGCTTTACTACCTTTCTCCTTTGCCTCCATGCCCTATAATTAATATCTTTATGTAGCAATAATAAAGCACCCTCTGTTGCACTACCAAGGTAGTGGTATTCTCCATCTTCTTTCTGGATATCTGCCGTAGAATTTACAATGCAATTATCTATAAAATATCCTTCATTGGTAAGTTTACTATTATCTACCTCTTTGCCATTTATATATGTTTTTGCTACCTTCATTTTATTTTGTGTAAGTGTTCCTGTCTTATCTGAACATATAACACTAATGGATCCTATAGTCTCACAGGCTTCTTTTTTTGTTACTAGCGCATTAATCTTAGCCATTTTTTGCATAGTAATGGCAAGGGTCATATTAACCATAGTAGGCAGACCTTCAGGTACGGCAGCTA
>JAAYSX010000110.1 GCA_012518255.1 Candidatus Epulonipiscium sp.
AGACTTATCATTTAAGTCATCTGCAGCATCCATGACAAGGTCTATGTTTAGGCTATTATACCCTGTAAAATCAGAAATCATAGGATCTATAGAAAGACTATCCTCATTACTATGCCATTTTACATTTATAAGATGACGTAGATTAAAAGGTTCTTCAGGGGCTGTTATTGTGTCAATTATTATTTCATCGTCTTTGTAGAACCAAGAATCAATTTTCTTATGGGCGGTAGCTTTATTTTTAGCTATTAACCCATCTAGACTTTGAATATCAACTATATCCTTGGAGTCGGAATTCTTTTGCATTACAAGCACATCATATCCATACATAGTATTTACCAGCGTTTTATCTTGCATATTTATGAAGCTATTATTAGCTTCTAGCAAGGAGGATTGAAAGAAATCAATGCTAAAATTTGTCAAAAAATCCTGGTGGTCTTCCCGGCTTAATAGGTAAGTTAATTCTTCTTCGTTAGCCAGCATTAGAGCATCATTTCTTTCTATATTTTTATTAAAGAAATTATGATTAGCATTTTTAACTAGGATTATATTGTGGGACCCCTGACTTTCTGATGTAAGATATCTATAGCTATTATAGCCATCTAAAGAAATTACATCACCATCCAGTTCTGGTACAATTATTGCTGTATCAGCATCAGGCCACTCCCTATCAGATAGGTAGGTGGGTGCTAGGGATAGAAAGGCCCTAAAATTAACATTACCCAATTCATCATCCTGGGAAAGTTCATTAGCTATTGTATAAATTATTTCACCGCCTCTTGAATGACCAAGTAGGCCGACATTATCAAAATCTATCTTATCTTCTAAGCTAATTCCGTATCCTGGGTCACTGCCACTATTAGCTTCAATCAAGGCTAGGATATGTTCCCTAGCTAAAGGGGGTGATTTTTCCTCCTCCTGATTATCCCCATATTTCCATATATAAGGCTTACTCATATCCATAGAAACAACTATAAATCCGTTATTAGCAAGAGCCTCAACAAGATAATCAAAGCCTGTATCAAACCTTAAGTTTTCATCATCATTTGAATGGGAACCATGGGTGATTAATACCAAAGGGTATTTTCCAGGTTTTTTGGGAGCACCTATTATTCCTCTAACATTATAAGGCATAGGAACACCATCATTTGAGATATATTCCTTAGCTCCCAAATCAAATTCCCAAAGATCAGCCTCGTACTCATCTTTCCTGCCAGATTCTAGGTCATAACTATTAAGCTCCTTAGAGATTACTTTAGGCTTATATTCATTATTTTCATCCTCAGTTTTATCATTAGTGGGATTAGCCGAACCTGTTTTATTACAAGCCGCAAACACCATAGCAAATAAGACTGTACATATTAATATAGCAAACTTTTTAATATTCATAATTAACTCCTAACAAAAAGTAAAAGGTTATTCAGAGTAAGAGTATGGTCTACAATCATTATCTTAAAAAACAGGTACTATAGCACCTTCATACTTATCCTCGATAAACTTCCTTACAGAATCACTCATTAGCGCCTCTTTAATAGTTATTAGTTCCTCCCTGTTTTCATCACCATTTCTTATAGTAAGTATATTTACATAAGGTGAGTCTGCATCCTCAAGTACAAGTGCATCTCCAGCTGGGTCAAGATCTGCAGCTAGGGCAAAGTTAGTATTGATAACAGATGCATCTACATCTTCTAAAGTTCTAGAAAGCATTGCTGCATCAACTTCCTGGAATTTAAAGTTTTTAGGGTTTTCCTTAATA
>JAAYSX010000111.1 GCA_012518255.1 Candidatus Epulonipiscium sp.
AATAATTAAACTTAGAATCTCTGCAATGTTTCATATAATTTGCATATTGGTAAGCCCATAACTGTAAAATAATCTCCTTCTATTTTCTCTACGAAAACTCCGCCTCTTCCTTGTATTCCATAACTACCTGCCTTATCTAAGGGTTCTTTTGTACTTACATAGCTGTCTATTTCCTTCTTAGTCATCTCCCTAAAGTAAACCTTAGTACCTTCAACAAAGCTTTCCATATGGTTATTATTAGCATTAATAACTGTTACTCCAGTATATACAATATGCATTTTGCCCGATAAAATACCTAGCATATTTTTGGCGTCCTGGCTATCTTTAGGTTTGCCTAAGATTTCATTACCCAGCACCACTATAGTATCTGCCCCTATTACAAGTATATCCTCTTTTTTATATTTTAAATCCTTAGCAACTGCCTTAGCCTTCATGGTGGCTAAAGACTCCACATATAGCTTAGGGGGTAGTTTGCAGGGTCCAGACTCATCTATATCACTTACTAAAACATCATGTTCTATCCCTATTTGGTTAAGGAGTTCCCTCCTTCTTGGAGATGCTGATGCCAATATGATTTTCTTCATATCTATCATCCTTTATTAAATTTTCCTATATATAAGTATTGATAGCACCATACCTATTATACCGCTAATTGTAAATTTTACTATTGCCTGAACGCTTATCCAGATTAGGCCTAAGTCCAAGCTTACAGGTTCTTCTAGGCCGAATGTCTGGCCATAATCTAGCCAGCTTAAATATTGTACATCCTTGCAAAGTGAACCTATAAAACCACCTACAGTTAAACCAGCAAGTAGGACTAGTACTAATACCCAACCGTTCTTATTTCTTGATGATCTCATTGTGTTACCTCCTAGTGTTTTCTATAATTATACCATATATTTGGGTGGTATGATTGCTTATTATATATAAGTATACACATTCAAACATAATAAAGGGGTATGCCATATTTTATGACACACCCCTCTGCTATTTGCTAATTTAAAGCTTTAGATCATAATAAATCTTTTAGCCTACGCTTTTGATTTGTGTTATTGCCTTGGTTGGGCATTTTTCTTCGCAGACTCCGCAGTCTACGCAGATGTTGTTATCAATACAGGCTACCTTATTTTTCATTGTTATTGCCTTTGCTTCGCAGTTTCTAACACATATTCCGCATCCTATACAGGCAACTTTACAGTTGGATTTTGCATCTTTACCCTTGTCCTCAGACATACAGTTTACATGATAGGTAGATTTTGCTGGTATTAGATGAATAATATGCTTTGGGCAGGTGCGCACGCAGGTGCCACATGCCGTACATTTTTCCGGGTCTACTACTGCAACCCCGTCTTTTATAGACATGGCTCCAAAAACGCAGACCTCCACGCAGCTTCCTAATCCTAGGCATCCATATGAACAGGACTTTGATCCCCCACCTGGTATTAAGGCTGCATCCCTGCAATCTGTTATTCCGTAGTAAAGATTTTTTTCCTTAGCATTTTCATCGGTTCCCCTACATGCTACCATGGCTCTTTGCCTTTCTAAAACCTTTACCTCTTTACCTAGAATACTACCAATTGCTTTTGTGCTTTCAGCATCATTAACAAAACAACAGCTAGGTTCTATTTGACCTTCTGCTACAGCATTTGCAAAGGCTTCACATCCAGCATAGCCACATCCACCACAGTTGGCCCCTGGTAATTTTTCTAAAATCATTTCTACTTTTTCGTCTACTTCCACTGCAAATTTTTGGGCCGCAAAACCAAGTCCTGCCCCAAATACCAATCCCAGACCACTAATTGCAGCAGCTGGGTATAATATACTTGTTATATCCATTTATGCTTGCCTCCTTATGAAATAAGTCCTTGAAATCCTAAAAATGCAGTAGCCATAAATCCGGCTGTAATAAGTGCAATAGGAAGTCCTTTAAGTGCTTCTGGTATATTTATATTTGTATCTAATCTTTCACGGATTCCTGCAAACAGTACTATTGCAATTGTAAAGCCAAGTGCTCCTCCTACACCGTGAACTAGTGATTCCATTAGCGTATATTCTTCTTGCATATTTATAATTGCCACTCCAAGAACTGCGCAGTTTGTTGTAATAAGTGGTAGGAAAACACCTAGGGCTGCATACAGTGAAGGGCTTGATTTTTGAATAACCATTTCTACTAATTGAACTAAGGATGCAATAACTAAAATAAAGGCTATAGTATATAAATATTCTAACTTAGCTGGTACTAAAAGTAACTTATGTACTAAGTGGGTAATTACTGATGCCAGTGCCATAACAAAGGTTACAGCCATTCCCATCCCTACAGCTGTCTCAACTTTTTTGGAAACTCCTAAAAAAGGACAAATACCAAGAAATCTTGTTAAAACAAAGTTATTAACTAACATTGCTCCTAAAAATAAAAGTAATAAATCCATTAAATCCCCCTCCTATCTTGCTACTTTTTTAGATCTATAAACGTTAAGTAATGCCATTAATATACCAAGAACAAAGAATGCACCTGGCGCTAGTATCATTATAATTGCTGGTTGATATGATGCTGGCATAATTGCTATATTAAGTATTTTTCCTGTTCCTAGAAGCTCTCTTACAGCTCCAAGTACAGTAAGGGCTAAAGTAAAGCCAAGTCCCATTCCAAGACCATCAAAAATTGATGATATTACATTGTTTTTGGAAGCATAAGCTTCTGCCCTAGCTAGAATTAAACAGTTAACTACAATTAATGGTAAAAATATTCCCAGCGAACTATATAAGGCTGGTATATATGCTTCTAATAATAGCTCAATCATAGTAACAAAGCTTGCAATAATTACAATAAATGATGGTATACGAATGCTAGAAGGTATAAACTTACGCACTAAGGATATAGCGGCATTAGAACATATTAGAACTACAGTAGTTGCAAGTCCCATCCCTATAGCATTACCTACACTTGTTGTAACTGCTAGAGTAGGACACATTCCAATTACTTGAGTAAAAATTGGGTTTTCCTTTACAATTCCATTGTATAATCTTTCAAATAACTTTTTCATTGTGCTCCTCCCCCCTGACTTTCTACATATTCAATTGCCTTATTTACACCATCTGTAATTGCAACAGATGTAACTGTGGCACCTGTAATAGCCGAAATTTCATCATCTGAGCTGGCACCACTTGTTGATACTTTAAGGGTTGTGCTTTTTTCTTTAAACTGATCCGTAAAGCTAGGTTCTGATGCATTATCTCCAAGTCCTGGCGTTTCGTTACTTGCAAGAATTTCTATGCCCTCTATAACGCCTTCATTTGTGATACCTACCATAATTTCAATAGGGTCTGCATATCCCTTGGAAATCACTGTAAGGGCATAACCTACTTTTTCTCCATCCTTACTTCCAATTTGTACTTCTTCTATTTCATCATTAGCCTCTGCTTCTTCAAAACTATCTGCAGATGGCAGCACATTTATCATAGCCTCTTGCTTAGCTTCTATCTTTTGCCTTTCTATGGGCTCCTTAGTTATCTCATTTACAAAGCCTACAAGTCCTGCGCAGATAGCTGCTATTAAAAATAATATTCCACCTAATTTTGCTATATCTTTCATGATTTATTCACCGCCCCAAATGGTTTTGGTACCGTATACTTATCTATAAGTGGTACTGTTAAGTTCATAATTAGTATCGCATAGGATGTTCCTTCTGGGTAACCCCCAAATAACCTAATCACCGTTGTTAAGATTCCGCAGCCCAAAGCAAAGATAATTTCTCCTTTAGGTGTTGCTGGTGTTGTAGAATAATCTGTTGCCATAAAGAATGCACCTAAAAATAAACCGCCTGCCATTATTTCATATAGGGGGTTTACATTCACACTTGATATCAAGCCTAGTACATATGTAAGCACAAATACGCTACCTACATATACTGCAGGTATTCTTATATTAATTACTTTCCTATATAGTAAGTATACTAATCCTATTAGGAGTGCTAATGCGGATATCTCTCCTATACTTCCTCCTACATTACCAATTAGTAAACTTGTAATTGACGGTAATTCTTCTCCTGTTCTAATTAATGCAAGTGGTGTAGCACTACTTACCCCGTCAACCCCTGGAAGACTAAAGTCTGTCATAAGCTGTGGGAAGGATGCTAGAAGAACTGCCCTTGCTGCTAAAGCTGGGTTAATAAAGTTTTGTCCGATACCTCCAAAAAATTGCTTGGCCATTATGATTGCTATAAAGGCACCTATTATTGGAATGTAAAAAGGTATAGACACTGGTAAGTTAAATGCAAGCAGTACCCCTGTAACAACTGCACTTAGGTCCCCAACAGTCATAGGCTTGTTAGTAATCTTATTCCACAATGCCTCAAAAAATACACAACTTGCCACAGAAAGCAAGGTTACGAAAAGCGCCCTAATCCCTAGGAAATAAACTGCCACTACAAGGGATGGTAATAGGGCAATTAGTACATCAGCCATAATTCCCCTTGTGCTAAAAGGCCCTCGGATATGGGGAGATGACGATACTAGAAATTTATTATCCATTATATATATTCCTCCTTCTAACTATCTATTTTTTATCTTTTTGCTTTGCTCTTACGGATGCCTTTGCTGTACGTATTGATTGAACTAGGTGTCTGTTTGCTGGGCATATAAAAGAGCAGCTTCCGCACTCCATACAATCCATACCATTGTATTTAATAAACATTTCATCGTCCCTTATCTGGGAAGCAAGGTTAAGCTGGGTAGGCATTAACACGCATGGGCATACTTCTATACATTTATTACACCTTATGCAATTACTTTCTTCTGGGATAAGAGCTGTATCCTTGGTAAAGCATAAGATTCCTGCTGTTCCTTTTAGAACAGGGACATCAATACTTGAAAGAGCCATTCCCATCATAGGCCCACCTGATATAACCTTGGCTGTGTTTTCTGGGTCCCACTGAGCATGTTCAAGTAACTCCCTATAGGAGGTTCCTAGTCTTACATTATAGTTACCTGGATTTTTTACACCATCTCCACTAACAGTAACTATCCTTCTCATAATAGGCCTAGACATTTCTAAAGCCCTCCATATGGCTATTGCAGAGTCTACGTTTTGTACCATGCAGCCTACATCGGCTGGTAGCCCTCCACTTGGAACTTCCCTATTTGTTAAGGCATAGATTAGGTGTTTTTCTGATCCCTGAGGATATTTGGTTTCTAGCCTACATATTTCAATATTGTCTTCATTTTTTGTAAGTTCTTCTAATTTTGCTATTGCATCTGGCTTATTATCCTCTACTCCTATGTATCCTTTTGCATTTGGAAATAGATGTAGTATTATCTTTAGGCCATCAATAACTTGCTGAGTTTTCTCTAGCATAGCCCTATGGTCTGATGTTAGGTAAGGCTCACACTCTGCACCGTTTATAATAACATGACTTATTTCCTTATCCTTAGGAGGCATAAGTTTTATATATGTAGGAAAGCCTGCCCCACCCATTCCAACTAGACCTGCTTCTTTAACTACTTCTATAATTTCATCATTAGTCATAGTTCTGTAATCTAGTTTTTTGCTTAGGGATGGATCATCTTCTCTTAAACCATCGTCTTCAATTACAACAGATAAAACCTTGCTACCATTTGGAACAAGTCTATCTTCAACGGCCTTTACAGTTCCTGATACTGTTGAATGAATAGGTGAGCTTACAAAACCGTTGGCTTCCCCTATTAACTGGCCGACTAAAACCCGGTCACCTTTTTTTACTAACGGTGTACAGGGGGCTCCTATGTGTTGAACCATTGGCAAAACTATATCCCCTTTTGGATGTAAAAGTTCAATTGGTTTCCCACTTGTTCTTTCTTTATTATATGATGGATGAATTCCCTTTTTAAAACTATATAATTTTGATTTCATCATTTTCCCCTTTCCTGTTAGTACTTATGTACTCTTTACATACAGTATACATAAGAAATCTGGCCTTCTCAAGGAATGATATTTTTATCACTAACCTTTTAAAGCTTCCATATTTTCCTTTAAATAATCTTCTAGCCACTTTATAATGCTTAAGTCGTTAATTGGTACACCTTCTAGGATTTCTTCTATTTCCTTGGTATCCATGGTAAATTTCTTATTATTTACAATATAGGTGAAAATATATCTAATTTGGGGCTCAGATAGTATTATCATCGTGATTGTATTAACAAGTTCCCCCATTGGGGCCCTATCTATATGATTATATTCAAAACTTGCTTTTATATTTGTTCCAATCCCTTCTTTGCTTTCAAGCTCCAGGTCTCCTCCGCATCTTTGGCAGGCTTCCAAAAGAAGGGGAATACCAAGACCTACCTTCCTTGTTGTACGTGTTGTTGAAAAAGGATTTTTTACTGAATCTACAAGTTCCTTTGGCATTCCTTTTCCATTATCTTTAATGATAATTTCAAGCAGATTATTATTAATATCTTCATTAACTATAAGCTCAATTTCTGTTGCCTTAGCCCTAATACTATTTTGCATAATATCTAAAATGTGTAATGATAACTCTTTCATTTTAATACCTCCTAGTTTCTCTAATATTAATCAAGTATAAAAAAGAGATACTACTTATATATATAAGCAATATCTCTCTGTTTTTAAATAAGTTCCTATTATTTGGAGAAGAATCTCATCCTAATAATACCATCTATCTTTTCAAGTTCAGGTAGCGCCTCACAGGCTATCTTTGTTGAAGTATCTATGATTGTATATGCCCAGTCTCCTGCACTTTTGTTCATCATATCCATAATGTTAATATGTTCCTTAGCTAGGGCGCTAGTTATTTGGCTTACCATTTTGGGAACATTTTTATGCATAATAGCAATTCTCCAGTTTGTATTCCATGCCATTTCACAATGAGGGAAATTGACAGAGTTTACAATATTACCATTCTCAAGATAGTCTTTAGTTTGGTTAACTGCCATTACAGCACAGTTTTCTTCTGATTCTGGTGTTGAGGCTCCTAGGTGAGGGATAGCTATAATTCTATCATTACCTAGTAAATCCTCTGTTGGGAAGTCTGTTACATAGTAAGAAACTTGCCCCTTATCAATAGCTTCCTTTACATCTTCATTATCAACAAGTCCTGCCCTTGAGAAGTTAAGGAGTCTAAGTCCTGGCTTTACCTTGGCAAAAACTTCTTTATTAAACATCTTAGCAGTATCATCCATTAAGGGAACATGGATAGAAATATAATCTGCGCAAGATAGTACTTCATCAATTGATTCAGTGTAGTTAATGTGGCGTGATACCCCAAAGGCTGCATGAACAGATATATATGGATCATAACCTATAACATCCATTCCTAAGGAATATGCTGCGTTTGCTACCATAACCCCTATTGCCCCAAGACCTATAACACCTATAGTCTTGCCTGCAAGTTCTGGTCCTGCAAACTGGCTTTTAGCTTTCTCTATGGACTTAGCCACATCCTGGCCCCCGTCCAAGGACTGCACCCATTCCATACCACTTGTAATCTTACGTGAAGATAGTAAAAGCCCTGCAACAACAAGCTCCTTAACTGCATTAGCATTTGCTCCTGGTGTATTAAATACTACTATTCCCTTTTCAGTACATTCATCAATAGGAATATTATTAGTTCCTGCACCTGCCCTAGCTATTGCCATTAAGGAATCCCCAAATTCCATATCATGCATTTTAGTACTACGAACAAGAATTGCATCTGGATCTGAATGATTATCATCTAAGTTGTATCCTTGGCCAAATAGCTTTAAACCCTTATCAGAAATTTTGTTTAGTGTTTGTATATTGTACATTTCTCTCCCCCTAAGCGTTTCTTTTTTCAAATTCCGTCATAAATTCAACTAGTTTCTTAACCCCTTCTATTGGCATGGCATTATAAATACTTGCCCTCATGCCACCAACGCTACGATGACCTTTAAGATTAACAAATCCTTTTTCCCCTGCTTCCTTAATAAATAAGGCATCTAATTCAGCATCACCTGTAACAAAGGTTACATTCATAAGTGATCTATCTTTTACTGCTGTTGTTCCTTTAAACATATTAGATTTATCTAGGTAATCATATAAGATTCCTGCTTTTTCCTTATTTATACGTTCTATTTCTTTAATTCCGCCCTGCTCCTTAATCCAGTCAAACACTAGGCCTAGCATATATATAGTATAGGTTGGTGGTGTATTAAACATGGATTTTGTATCAGCGTGTATTTTATAATCTAACATTGAAGGAGTACCTTCTGGCGCATGGCCAATCAAATCTTCACGAATTATAACAACTGTTACACCTGCTGGTCCCATGTTCTTTTGTGCACCTGCAAATATAATTCCATATTTGCTAACATCAATTTCCTCTGATAGTATCATCGAGGACATATCAGCAATTAAAGGAATATCACCTGTATCAGGGATATCTGTAAACTTGGTACCATAAATAGTATTGTTGCTACATATGTATACATAATCTGCATCCTTATCAAAATCACTATCCTTATATTCAGGGATATAGGAGTATGTGTCTTTCTTTGAAGATGCTACAACATTAACTTCCCCAAACTTTCTGGCTTCTACAATTGCTTTAGCTGACCATGAGCCTGTATCAATAACATCTATTTTTTTGTTCTTGGTCATTAAGTTTTGCGGAATCATTGAAAACTGTAATGATGCCCCACCTTGTAGAAATAGGACCTCATAGTTATCTGGAATATCCATAATTTCGCGTAATGTAGCCTCTGTCTTGTTTATGATAGCTTCATAATCTTTTGAGCGGTGGCTCATTTCCATAACACTCATACCGCTTGACTGATATGTTACTAATTCTTTTTGTGCCTTTTCTAGTACTTCTAATGGTAACATTGCTGGTCCTGCTGAAAAATTATAAACTCTCTCCATAATTATGCGTCTCCATTCATTTTTTAGTTGTTAGAATAATATAAATAATGATAGTATAAATTTTATCACACTCATATACAAAAAACAAGAAAAGATTTAGTAATATGTAGCAAATCAAGGATTAATAAGTAAATCTAGCTCCTCATCTGTAATTTCCCTATAGTTTCCTAATTCTAAGTCCTTAGGAAGGCCTAAACCACCCATTTTAATCCTCTGCAAATATACTACCTTACCATCCACAGCCTCTACCATTCTTTTAACTTGATGGAATTTACCCTCGCTTATGGTTATTTTTGCTTTGGATATATCATTAGATTCAATAATCTCTAGTTTAGCTGGCTTACACTTGTAACCATCTTCAAGGATAATTCCCTCTTTAAAACTTTCAATATCTTCTATGCCTAATCTTCCTTCAATCTCTGCATAGTAAGTCTTAGCTACATCCTTTTTGGGGGATAATAGCCTATGGGCTAACTTGCCATCATTGGTTAAAAGCAATAAACCTTCTGTATCTATGTCTAGCCTACCTACTGGGAATAGTTTTTTGTTCTTATCTTCTAAATCTAGCAGATCAATAACAGTTTCATGATGATAATCCTCAGTTGCACTAATAACTCCTTGGGGCTTATTTATGATAAAATAATAAAATTCTTTATAATCAAGCTCCAGATTATCTATTGTTATTTTTTGATTTTGGCCATCTATTTGGGTGCTAGGGGAAGTTATGGTCTTACCGCCTACTACCACCCTTTTTTCTTTTATAATCTTTTTTACTTCTTTTCTTGTTCCAAGTCCCATATGGGCTAAAGCCTTATCTATTCTTATTTTTTTCATTGTTTTACCTACCTATTGTAACTTAATATTTTTTGTGGTTTAAAATTTATGGCATCTGCTGATACCAGTGTATAATTTATATTTTCTTTAATTCCTCTTATGCTATTATTAAAGGACTCCTTGCCGTGCAAATGTCCATATACAACCTGGCTCACAGGATAGTTTTTAAATAAGTCGGTATATAGTGAGTCTTCCTTCTTATCATTTGTTGGTGGATAATGCATCATTACAATAATTTCCTTGCAACCTGCTTGCATTGCATGTTCTAGTGATAATTCTAGTCTCTTACCTTCCCTCTTATAAATCTTACTATTATGTTCATCAAGCTGGCCATCTACTGGGCATCCCCATCCCCTACTTCCGCATATACCATAGTGGCCCACCTTATAGGATGTATTTTGTAAAAAAAACATATTATCATATAGGCTATTAAGCTTATTAATAGATTGCCACCAATAGTCATGGTTCCCCTTAATAAGGATTTTGTAGCCTGGTAACTTATCAATAGTTTCAAGGTCCATATAGGCTTCTTCTAGGCTCATAGCCCATGAAATATCTCCTGCTATTAGAACTATATCCTTATCTTTTACTATATCTTGCCAGTTTTTCACAATTTGTTCTTGATGGTCCTGCCAGTTATCACCAAAAATATCCATTGGCTTGTCTACACTAGCTGATAGATGTAAATCCCCTATTGCGTAAATATCCATTCTATAGCTCCTTACATTTAGTGTTTTGTAAACTTCTCTTAAGTATAGTATCCTTTATTTTTACTTTCAAATCAAGTAAGGCAAGTAAAATATACTACTAGGAAAATCCTAAACCTAGAATATACCTCTAGATTTAAGGATTTCCACATCTTTCTTTTCTAAATATTTAAGTAGGTAATAAGGATTAACCCACTCCTCATCACTTCCGAAGGCCTTTGTTGCTATGCCTATATGTAGATGCACCTGGAACTTACCCACAGTCCCTTCCTTACCATACCCGCTATCACCCATATATCCTAGTAAGTCCCCTGACTCAACCATGCTTCCCTTTTCTATATTAGGGGCATATTTATCAAGGTGTGCATAATATATGTAGGCCCCATTTTTTGTTCTTACACCTATCCTATAGCCCCCCATATCATTCCAGCCTATATTTTCCACTTGACCACTACTCATACTTACAATGGGTATGCTACTTCTCTTGTTTTGCCTATCCATAATGTCAGTCCCATAATGCTTGCGGCTTCCCCCATAAGTCCGCTCAGACCGCCATGTATCTTCATAGGCATAGTCGTAGTTCCTATCTATGGGGAATCTTTCTAGATCAAATATAAATTGCTTATAGCAGTCTACAGCTTCTTTATAATTCTTTTTGCTTTGCCTAGATGAAAAAAAACCTGGTTTTTTGCCTACCACATAGCTAGCTAATAAGGATGCGGCATCCTTATTGTTATTCTTAGCCTTTGTAAATATCTTTTCTGTAACCTCTACTGGGACCTCTAGTGCTGTTATCTTATCTTGTATGTGATTAGCTTTTGATTTATTGCCTATATTACTAGTCGTTAATAGAAGTAGAAAAACAAATAGTAAAATTATAGCTAACTTTATAAGCTTAAATTCTATAGGCATCTTGTACCTATACCTATGTGGCTTAGGCCACAAGGGTCTCCTATTATAATTATATCTACGGCTTTTTTTACCTGCCACTAAATACCTCCTACTCATTCACCCCATGCAGCAATTAATATTAGTTCA
>JAAYSX010000002.1 GCA_012518255.1 Candidatus Epulonipiscium sp.
AAGCTATACCTGTTTGTGCTCCATCCTTTTCAAGCACATTCTCTATCTTAACTCCACTTTCCTTAAGTGATTCTCTTAGTAAATCTCCCATGGAATCCTTACCAGTGCATCCAATCATTTGTACCGGATAGCCTAGTTTAGCTGCAGCTACTGCCTGATTACCACCCTTGCCCCCTGGAATCTACTTAAATCCTCTGCCTAGCACGGTTTCTCCAGGTTTTGGCAGCCTATCACTTTGTGTTACTAAGTCCATATTTAAACTTCCTACTACTGTTATCATATAATTCCTCCCTTTTGTTAAATTATAACATTCATATACATAGCAATCAATCTTCCTCTAACAAGGTTTATAGTATAGCAAATAGTTGCTCCACAGTTTCTTCACTAGCTCCCTTTTGAGGCCCATAGATTTTGCTTGCACCCAAGGGACAATAAAGGAGATTATTAACATCACAGGCTATGTAAAAATTGCAGGACTTAAGATCTGACCTTACTTTTAATGAATCTATATATTTTATGGCAACTAAATCACCACCAGTATTTCCTATAAACACCACCCAATTATAGATTAAATGCTTAATTTGTTTTTTATTAGTAATACAATAATACCATATTTACAGGATACTAACCAAGATAGTGCATTTTCTTTCTATTTCGAATATGTTAGTATGTAGGCAAATATATTAATAGGAATAGGGGGTCACTATGGGGAAAAAGGAAAAAAACAAACTTTCAGCTACACTAATTATTTGGTTTGCAAGTATGCCCATCATATACATGACCATATCTACAGCTTATATTATCTTTATTATTACTAGTGTAAGACTTACAGGAGATAGTAGTGAAGGTGCCCTTGCTTTTATACCTTTACTTACCATACCCCTCATACCATTTCTTGCTATAATACCAGCAATTTTATATAGATATAAAATCAAGGTAGACAAGACCATCCTAAGGACTATAATAATTCTTTTTATATTAATTTGTGCAGTTGGTGGAATAAGAAAGATTATAAAAAACAAAGCAAGTAATACCAAAATAACTGCATATCAGTCCCAGTTAAAGGACTTCAGAAAGGAACTAGAAAGTATAGTTGACCCTAATATGGTGAAGGTTATTATTGATAACGAATCAACTCGTTTTAAAGAAACCATAGGAATTAATACTTTATATATTTTCATACGTGGCAACTATACTTTTGATATTAGTAATATTATAGATGCCTTTGATAGGTCTATACCTATTGCCGGTAAAGGCTATGATGTTAAGATTATAAGTTTAGATGGTGTTTATGATCTACCAGATAAATTTGATGAACTTAATGAAGATGCTATTACTTATTATATTGATGAATCTACTTATATTTATGATTATTATAATTCTGAGCATCATAATGTTTATAGCCAATGGGGATATTTTAATGCTTTAAATCCTAATGAATTTGATAATATTAATATAGGCAATCAGATTTGGAATGGTATAGGGACAACAGTATGGATAAGCATATCTACGGACTCTAATAAGGAACTTATGTTAAAACTTACCCCCCATGAATCCTCAGATAGGCTAACCATATATGACGCTGCAACAAATACACCACTAGATTATAGAAAAGATGGTAATGATATTTATCTATTAGTAGATAAATCAGTTATACTTGATATTTATTATTAGATTTTTAATTTTTCTATTAAAATAAATGGTTCTGCTAAACTATAATTCAAAAAACAACCAATAAACTACAATACGCACAAAGGCTATATAGGGATCAAGTAGGGAACCTACCGCCCCCTCCCTAAAATACAAGAAAGGTTTTAGTTCTCTTATTTTCTTTCGCCCGTTTGCATCAGAAGCCCTTTTTTACATCTTCTATCATATTATGTTATCTCATTTTATTAGTATACCATATTAATCTTTTATGATAAACTATATTAGAGGTGTTTAAGATGAAAAAAACTATAAAAGTTGTTGGCGCCATAATCGAGAATGATCAAGAAGAAATCTTGTGTGCCCTAAGGTCTACGAAAATGAACTTATCTAACTACTGGGAATTTCCTGGTGGCAAGGTAGAAACTAGTGAAACCATTGCCCAAACCATAGAAAGGGAAATAGATGAAGAGTTAGATTGCACAGTTAAGTTCCTTGAGCTTTATGGTGAGAATATCCATGAATATGATAATTTTATCATTCATTTATATGTGACTAAATGCAAGCTTATAGAAAGCACTCCAAAGGCTAAGGAGCATGCTGCTCTTCTTTGGTTAAAGCGTAAGAATTTATTTTCTTTAAACTGGGCACCAGCAGATGTCCCTATTATTGAAAAGTTAATAGCTGAAAGCTAAAAAGTATAGCCTAGACTATACCTTTTTTATAAATTCTAAATATATATTAGCTGGAACTTCCCTCTCTAGCTCCATTAAAACTGTTATGGGCTTATTTCCTTTATATTTTATTACATCACCTTTACCTATATAAATATAAAGGTGAATCACCCTATCGATTTCCCTATACTTTCTAACAAAAAGATGTAAGTTAATACCCCTTTCCTTGTTAAATATAATATTATTTCCTCTTTCTGAATCCTGGGATGTACTATTAGGACTTTGCCACTGAAAATACTTACTACTTATAAACTTATCCTTATAATTAATACTTTCCTTAATCCCCTCATCCTTATGAAGATCTACAAAAAGGAAGAAATCCTTATTAAATGTTAATAAACCACTTCCCCTAAAA
>JAAYSX010000020.1 GCA_012518255.1 Candidatus Epulonipiscium sp.
CCGGTACAAATGATTGGATGCACTGGTAAGGATTCCATGGGAGATTTACTAAGAGAATCACTTAAGGAAAGTGGAGTTAAGATAGAGAATGTGCTTGAAAAGGATGGAGCACAAACAGGTATAGCTTCAATTGTTGTTGACAAGGATGGTAGGAATTTTATTACAGTAGCACCTGGAGCAAACTATGAGCTTAAGTTAGAAGATATAAGAAAGCTAAGCTCAGTAATTACAAAGTCTAACCTTCTATTAACCCAATTAGAAACACCCTTAGATACGGTTAGGGAATCCTTGAGGATTGCTAAAGAAGCAGGTATAATGACAGTTCTTAATCCAGCCCCAGCAAGGGAATTAGATGATGAAATCTTAGCAAATACTGATATTTTAACACCTAATGAAACGGAGCTTGAATTATTGAGTGGTTTAAAAACTGATAGTATAGAAAATATAAAAATAGCAGGCAAAAAATTAATAGCAGAGGGTGTTAAAGAAATCGTTGTAACCCTAGGTAGTAAGGGTGCAATGCATATTACAAAAGATAGTGATAGATACTATGAGGCTTATAAGGTAGATGCAGTTGATACTACAGCAGCAGGAGATAGTTTTAATGGCGCAATGTCAGTATATCTAAGCCAGGGGAAAACTATGGAAGAAGCTATTAAATTTGCTATGAAAGTAGGGGCGTTAACAGTTATGAGAGAAGGAGCCCAGACTTCACTTCCAACATTAGAGGAAGTCAAAGCATTTAAATCATAAATATAAAATTACAAAGATATATTACTCCCTATTAATGGCTGTTAGCTATTAGTAGGGAGTTTACTTTATGTGGTATAATGAGATGCAAGACAAATATATTTACTGGAGGTAAAAGATTTGAATGAAAGAACCGAGTTACTTGAAGGTAATATTAAGGAGATATTTTTAAAATATTTAATACCAAGTGTCGGGGGGATGCTGGGTGTATCCTTATATGTTTTAGGTGACACTATGATTGTAGGGAGGGGGCTTGGAAGCCAGGGCCTAGCAGCGCTAAATATTTCTATACCCCTAATAAATGTACTTAATGGACTGGGACTGCTTTTTGGTATTGGAGGTGCGACTTTTCTCTCTATTAGTAGGGGAGAAAAGAAGGATCATAAGGTAAATGATATTTTTACAAAGTCAATGATTATGGCTCTTATAGCAGGTATTATTTTAACTTTACTTAGGATATTTTATCTTGATGAATTATGTTATTTTCTAGGTGCATCTCAGGCAACATTTCAGATGGCAAAGGATTATTTAGGTGTACTTCTAGCATTTAGTATCCCCTTTATACTTAATAGTGCCTTAACTGTATTTGTAAGAAATGATGGAGCCCCAAGGCTTGCAATGTGGGGTATGCTAACAGGAAGTATAAGTAATGTAATATTAGACTATATATTCATATTTAAATTTGAATGGGGAATGAGGGGGGGAGCCATAGCAACAGTTATATCTCCAATAATTGGGCTACTTATCTTAAGTACTCATTTCATAAGCAAAAATAATGATATGAAATTAGTTAAGCCAAGCCCAAATTTTGATATCATCAAAAGAATTATTGGAAATGGAAGCGCAAGTTTTATAGTAGAACTTTCTGCAGGAATTGTGATATTTGCTTTTAACAAGGTAATACTAGATATAACTGGTGATATAGGGGTTTCAGCCTATAGTATAATAGCCAACTTATCCCTGATTTGTACTGCTATCTTTATAGGGGTAGGCCAGGCAATACAACCTATTGTTAGTTTTAATTATGGTGCTAATAAGATGGATAGGGTATATGATTCTGTGCGCCTAGCAATATATGTAGGATTTGGCTTAGGTATTATATTTTATGCAATAGGCATGCTTTTTCCGGAGTTTTTAGTATCCATATTTAGCAAAGATAATCAAGAACTTATGAATATTACAGTTAGGGGTATCAGAATTTACTTTATGTCTTTTATAGTAATGGGAATAAATATAGTTATGACCACCTATATACAATCCAAGGAACATGGGAAAATATCTACAGCAATATCATTAATGAGGGGACTTGTCTTAATTATTGCCTTTCTCTTAGTACTACCAAAACTATTTGGCCTAGACGGGGTTTGGTTTACCTTACCAGCGGTAGAACTTGCAACTGCAACAATATCATTTATATGGTTTAAGCAGTATAGGAGTGCAATCATTAATTGTTTAAGGAGGAATCCAGCATGAAAAGAAGATTATCAATATTAATAAGCTTATTATTAAGCTTACTATTAATTTCCTGTTCAGCAGTTGATATATATATAGATGATCTCCTGGGCCAAGGATTAAATGATACTGATTTAATAGAAATTGATAAAGATGGGTATTATACTAGTAAGGAAGATGTGGCCTTATATATCCATACATATAATAAATTACCCAATAATTTTATTAACAAGAAGGAAGCTATGGATCTAGGGTGGAATCCAAGCAAAGGTAATTTGTGGGATGTTACAGATGGGATGAGTATAGGAGGGGATAGGTTTGGTAATAGGGAAGGATTATTACCAGATGGAAGACAGTATTATGAGTGTGATATTAATTATAAGGGAGAGTATAGAGGGGCGGAAAGGCTAGTATACTCAGATGATGGCACGATATATTACACAGCAGACCACTATAAATCTTTTATATTATTGTATGGAGATGATTAACTATGACAGAAGTAATATTAGACGGGCAAGAAATGGTAAATAGGGAGGCTACCCATAAGTATATTAAAGATAAATTAAGTCTTCCTAGCTATTACGGCGAAAACCTAGATGCCTTATGGGATATGATAGTAACTTATGATAGGGATATCCAGATAAGGCTTATAAATAAGGAAGCCCTAGCAGAGAATTTAGGCCAATATGGTAAAGATATTATAGGAATATTTATGGAAGCTTCTAGAGAAAATAATAATATTCGTTGCTTGTAATAGATTTACATTATATAATAAATAATAAAGCAAAATATTCAAGAAGGAGAAGATAATGGGATATCATATTATAATGGATAGTGTTGGCGACAGAACCAAAAATTTATCAAACAAGAACAACTTTTCCCTTGTGCCTCTTAAAATAGTCATAGATGATGATGAGTTTATAGATGATGGGCATCTGGATCAGGGAATGCTACTAGAAAGAATAAAATCAGCCAAGGAATGTCCACGTTCAGCATGTGCATCACCTGGAACATATAAAAATATATTTAAAAAGCATAAAGAAGACAGGATTTATGTTATAACAGCATCTTCTGAATTAACTGGTTCCTATAATAGTGCCAAATTAGCTGAAGAAATGTTTTTAGAAGACTACCCAGATGCAGAAATAGTTGTTATCGACACTAAAAGTGCATCGGCAGGCCAGACACTGGTGGCTTACAAGATAATGGAATATGAAGAGCAGTATAGTGACTTCCAAGTTATTAATAATAAGGTAGAAGAATTTATAGCAGAACAAAACATTATGTTTGTACTAGAAGATATTAACTTTTTAAAGCAAAATGGAAGATTAACAGGAATGAAAGCCTTACTTGCAACAGCCTTAAATATTGTTCCGATATTAATAGGGGACGAAAATGGAATTATTAGATTAAAAGGCCAGGCAAGGGGTATTAAAAGGGCATTAAGAATATTTGGAAATGATATTATAGATGATCTTAAAAGCGGTGATAAAGATACAATTGTAATATCCCATTGTAATTCTAAGGAAAGAGCTATAACTTTAAAGAATAAATTAGCAGATTTATTTCCAGATTTAAGGATAATAGTTGTAGAAACAGGTGGCATCTCTACCCTATATGCTGGAGATGGCGGGGTAGTAGTATCCTACTAAAAGAAAGTGAGTACATCCTATATAAGATAAGCACAAGCTTTGCTTGAGAAAAGTCTTATATAGGATGTACTCACTTTTACTATCCTTACCTATTTCATTTTGAATTCAGAATAAATATGCTCATATTCTTCTAGTACAGCATCTACATCAATGTATAGACTTGCATTTGATATAATATCATCTGTTGGATTTAGCATAATATTGTTTTTAAAGTCCTCTGGTAAAAATTCCTGTGCAGCTACATTAGGATTTGTAAAGCTAGTTAGCTCTGATATTTTTGCACTTATTTCAGGTTCTAGGATAAAGTTTAGAAACTCATGTGCATAATCTAGGTTAGGTGCCTCGCTTGAAAGTACAAAACCATCTATATACATTGGGAAACCTTCAGTAGGGAATACTGGCTCAAGCTTATCATTAGCTGCTTGCCCCTTAACTGCTTGGTTGGAGTACATAAATCCAGCAACAGCCTCACCATTAAGTAAGGAATCCTCAGGAGTATTGGTTTCAAATCTCATTATATTATCCTTTAATTCGAATAATTTATCCTTAGCCTGGGCAACTATTTCAGGATCTGTCTCATTGTATTCATATCCTAAAGTTTTAAGTACAAGGCCCATAATTTCAACAGACCAGTCAATTACAACAAGATTCTTATCAAGTTCTTCTTGCCATAGATCCTCGTAGCTAGTGATAGGATTTGCACCTAGCTCCTCAACAGCTTCTGGGTTTACTAGTAGAAATGATGTTGATATAGCATAAGGGAATGAATATTCGTCACTTTCATCATAATATTGTCCCTGGTAAACTGGATTTAAATTAGAGAAGTTAGGTAGTTTATCCTTATCAAGTTTTTGAATGTTTTCGTTACGTCTTAAGATATCTACCATGTAGTCAGTTACAACAGCTAAATCATATTGATCTGGACTGGCTTCAAGCAAAGACTGCATATCCTCATTAGAAGCTACTTCTTTATAGTTAACTTTAATACCAGTTTCCTCTTCAAATTGTTCAATTATTTCACGTGGTATAAAGTCTGCCCAGGTCATAATATTAATTTCCTTGGCCTCTTCACCTTTACCACAGGCAGCTAACGAAAAGATTAAGCTAGCTGATAAAAGCATACTTATAATTATTTTTAAGTTTTTCTTCATAAAATTAATCTCCTTTTTTAAATTCTTATTGATTACTTTTTTTATTTAAAAGCTGGCTAAGGCCAACTATAAAAAACGTTCCTACTAATATCAAAGTAGATAGAGCATTTATTTTAGGTGTAACACCTACACGCATCATAGAAAATATATGCACTGGTAAAGTAGTTGATGTAGGTCCAGACATATACGTTGAGATAACAACATCATCTAGGGACATGGCCAGGGCCAGTAGTGAAGACGTTATAATAGATGGTGTAACAAGTGGCAATAGTATAGTCTTTATAACCTGCCACCTAGTAGCACCTAGATCCTTGGCTGACTCTATAATAGAAATGTCAATCTCCTTAAGCCTTAGTAAGACCATAAGATAAACATATGGCATACAAAACAATGAATGTGAAAGAACTAAGGTAAGAATACCAAAGGGTAAATTGAGTGTACTAAAAAATAAAAGTAAAGAAACACCTAATGCTACTTCCGGTACAAGTAAGGGGAGAATCATTACCCCGCGGATAACATTTTCCATTTTGCTTGTTACATATGTGGAAATAATAGCTGTAGTAGTACCTAGTATAGCTGATAATATAGATGTTAATAATGCTACCTTTATACTTATCTTAAAAGATTCTATAATAACCTTATCATTAAATAAGTCCCTATACCAATCTAAGGTAAAACCAGTCCAAGAAGCGGTAGAGGGGCTTTTATTAAATGAATATAAAACAACCCCTAGAACAGGTATATATAAGATTACAAAAAAGAGTGATAAATAAAATGTCCGAAATCTATTAGATGTTTTATTCACTAGAACAATCCCTCTCCTTTCTTATCTTTTGTTAGTTTACCATACAAGTAAAGTATAATTAATACTAAAATGATCATACCTATGGAAAAAGCCGCAGCCAGGGGCTTATTCCTACCTTTGGTAACCTGGGAATTAATCACATTTCCTAAAAATAAAGTCATTCCACCACCAAGTAGGTCAGATATAAAAAAGAGACCTAGGGAAGGAATAAAGACTAGGGTAAATCCCCCTGCAATACCTGGCAAGGTAAGAGGGAGTGTTATATTTAGGAAGGTCTGGCGCTTGCTAGCCCCCAAGTCATATGAGGCTTCCAGTAATGACTTATCTAGTTTATCAACTGAATTATATATTGCAATAATCATAAATGGTATTAACATATAAGCAGTACCAATTAAGGTAGTGGAGAACTTATACATCATATTAAAAGGACTTTGAATAATATTAAGCTTTGTAAGGATGTTATTTATAATCCCTGTATTGCCAAGAAGTATAATCCAGCCATAAGTTCTAAGCAAACTAGAAATCCAAAAAGGTAACATAATTAGCCCAATAGATAGAGAGCGTTTTTTTGGACTTAAATTGGCTGTAAAGTATGCAACAGGATACCCGATTATAAGGGTAATAAGGCCTGTTAATGTTGCAAGTAAAAACGAGTTAAAAAACACCTTTAAATACGTTGGATCAAAGATTTTTTTGTAATTACTTAGGGTAAATTTGATTACAACATTACCAAGATCATCCCTTGTTAAAAAACTTAAAATAATAACAAATACTAGGGGAAGACCTACTAAAAATCCTACCCAAATTAAAACTGGTATTGCTGGAGCGTTTTGCTTAAATTTCTCTTTGTTAAACATTTAAACACCACTTTCCTCAAATCCATCTTCCATAGGAAGCAAAATTGCTCCTGACTCTTCCCATGTAATGTATACCTTATCTCCGATTTTATATTCACAATCTTCATTTTGATATTCAATAGCAGTTAGACTTTGACCATTTACATCTAATTCGGTTCTAGTTTGTGATCCTGCATAATGCACAGATACAACCTTTCCTTTAATGGAGTTAGGCATTTCATTGCAGTCAATTTTCATTTTATCCATATGAATAGCTAGTAGGGCCTTATCCCCTGGTTTGCTTTTGCACTCAGCAGTTCTTGAGCAACGAATGGTTACAGTATTATTTCCGAGTTTAACCTTATGATAGTTATTATTATTTTCTAAGATTTCAACTTCCTTTATATTTCTATCTCCTATAAAAGACGCTACAAATAAATTAACAGGGTGATTATATACTTCTCTAGGGGTACCTATTTGCTGGATTACACCCTTATTCATAACAGCTATCCTATCAGATATATTAACAGCTTCCTCTTGGTCATGAGTTACATAAACAAAAGTAGTTTTGGTTTGCTTTTGGAGTAAGGCTAGCTCCCTTTGCATATGTTTTCTTAGTTTAAGGTCAAGGGCACCAAGAGGCTCATCCAATAGTAAAATATCAGGCTCATTAATTAGGGCTCTTGCAATGGCTATCCTTTGCATTTGACCGCCGGATAACTGACTACTCATCCTATCCTCATATCCTGACATTTGAACAAGGTGTAATACCTCTGCAACCCTTACCTTAATCTCATCTTCAGTCATAGATTTTTTAATACGAGGGCCATATGCAATATTGTCATACATATTTAGATGGGGAAATAGTGCATAGTTCTGGAAAACTGTGTTAACATTTCTTTTGTTTGCGGGTAGGTAGACTACAGATTTTCCATTTAATAATATATCCCCAGAATCTACTGTTTCAAGGCCAGCAATACATCTTAGTATAGTTGTTTTACCACAACCTGATGGGCCGAGTAAGGTTAAAAATTCACCATCTTTAATATCTAAGGATACATTTTTGAGAACCTGGAAATTATCAAAATATTTATTAATATCTATTAAACTAAGTAGCGGCTTATTCATATAAAACTTCCTTTCAGCTATTATATAATATCAAAACAATTTTATTATTTATATTTGATATATATGATATATGAATTTTAAAATACCATACATATGAATGCTTGTCAATTTGTATTTGTATACAATATCATAGAATAATAAAATAAGCTAATAGCTGCCATAAAAAAATGAATAGTTTACAGTAGGATATATTATGGTATAATAAGTAATAACATATAAAGGAGAAGTGAAAAGTATGAAAAGGAATAAATTTAAAATAAGTATAGCAACAATTTTAACAGTAATTATGAGCTTTGGTTTAGTAACTTACGCGGATACATCAGCAGTTGTGACTTTAGGTAAAGATCTAACATCAGAACAAAAAAAGCAAATGATAGAACTATTTAATGTAACAGAAGATGAGGTAACATTATTAGAGGTTAATAATGAAGAAGAAAGAAAATACTTAGAAGGAGTTGCTAGTGAAGGACAACTAGGAACAAGAACAATATCATCATCATATGTAGAACTTTTAGATAGTGGATCAGGGATTGACGTACAGACCCATAATATATCTTGGGTTACAAAAGAAATGTATGCAAGTGCTTTAGTAACAGCAGGTGTACAAGATGCTAAGATTATTGCAGCAGCACCCTTCCCAGTTTCAGGAACAGGAGCACTAACAGGAGTATTAAAAGCTTTTGAAGCAGCTACAGGACAAGAAATTAGTGAGGAACAAAAGAAAGTAGCAAACGAAGAAGTTTTTCAAACAGGTGAGCTTGGTGAAGAAATAGGCCAGATAGAAGCTAGTAACCTGGTTAGGGAAGTAAAAGAAAAAGTAATATCAGAAAACATTAAGGATATGGAAGAGATTAAACAGGTAATAATCGAAATAGCAGGGGACTTAAACATAAATATTAATGCAGATCAAACAGAAAAAATAGCAGGACTTATGGATAAAATCAACGGCTTAAACCTAGATAGGAATCAAATTACAAGCCAGCTTAAAGATATTGGAAACAAATTAGATGATGCATTAAGAAACAATGAAGAAGTAAAATCATTATTACAAAGAATTTTAGATACTATAACGAACTTTTTCTCATCAATATTTAAGAGATAATACAAGGCCTGAAAACACTAGTTTTCAGGCTTTTTTAAAAGGAGGATAAACATGAGATTTATTCACACATCAGATTGGCATCTAGGTAAGATTTTTCATAGGATGCATTTAACAAATGACCAAGAAATTGTTTTGGAAGGTTTAAAGGATATCTTAAGGGCTGAAAGACCCGATGCACTAATTATATCAGGAGACATCTATGATAGGGCTATACCTCCTGTAGAAGCTGTAGATTTATTTAGTAATTTTACCCAGGATATACTTATGGAAACAGGAATCCCCATAATAGCTATAGCAGGAAATCATGATAGCCCAGATCGTATCCATTATGGGAGCAAGCTATTAGCTGAAGAAAATCTACATATAATAGGTAAATCAGATAAAGGCTATGAAAAGATAAGCCTAGAAGATGAATATGGCCAGGTGGATTTCTATGTAATTCCATATGCAGATCCAGGATATATAAAGTATATCTATCAAATGAACCATATAAAAAGCCATGATGATGCCTTTAGGGAAATTACCAAAAAGATACTAGAAGAAAAAACTGATAATAGGAGTGTAATAATGGCCCATGCCTATGTTCAAGGTGGTAACATACATTCTGAATCAGAAAGACCCCTTTCAATAGGTGGTACTGATATAGTAAGTGCAGATCATTTTAAACACTTTAACTATGCTGCCCTAGGACACCTACACGCCCCCCAAAGGGCAGGAGAAGACTATATTCGCTATAGTGGATCCCTAATGAAATATTCGACATCAGAGGCGACCCAAAAGAAATGTGTTTATATGGTTGAGCTTGATGAAGATGGGCAAATTAACTACGATGAAGTGGTAATAACCCCACCTAAGGATGTAAGGATAGTTAAAGGATTATTAGAAGACGTTATAGAGGCAGGGCGTAGTGATGAAAATTCCCATGACTATATAAGGGCTATTATTGAAGACGAAGGTGCCCTCCTTGATCCTATGGAAAAAATAAGGGCTGTATACCCTAATGCTATAGCAATGGAAAGGACCTTTTTGCAAAAGCAAAAGGAACAAGATAGAAATCTTGCAGTTAATTATGAAAACTATAATAAAATGAGTATAAGTTCCTTGTTTGAGGATTTTTATGGTCATGTAACAGGCAGTGAATTTACAGAAGACCATAAAAAAGTATTTGAAGATATTACTAAGGGATTGGAAAGGGGGTAAAAATGAGACCTATTTTATTAGAAATAGAGGCCTTTGGACCATTTGCAAAAGTACAAAAAATAGACTTTGAGGTCTTGGATGATATTAATATGTTTTTAATCCATGGTGCAACTGGAGGAGGAAAAACTACAATCTTAGATGCTATTTGTTATGCCCTATATGGGGTTACTAGTGGAGATGAAAGAGAAGCTAGAACCATGAGGAGCCACTTTGCAAAGGAAGATCAGCTAACCCAGGTTAAGCTTACATTTAAGGTTGGCCCAAACAAATATTATGTCCACCGGATTCCAGGACAGGAAAGACCTAAAATGAGGGGGGAGGGCTATACCTATCAGAACCCGGAAGCAGAATTATATATTATAGAAGGCAAAGAAAAAAAACAAATTGCAGCTAGTGTAAGTAGGGTAACAGAGAAAATAGTAGAAATAATAGGCTTTGATGCGGACCAGTTTAGACAGGTAATAATGATTCCACAGGGTAAATTTAGGGACCTTCTAGTTGCTAGAAGTGAAGAAAGGCAAAAAATCTTAGGCGAAATATTTCAGACTCAAAAATATAAGCAGGTAGAAGAAAGAATAAGGGAAGAAGAGTATGCCGTACGGGAGCAAGTTAGGCAAAAAAAAGGAAAGAGAATAGGCCAGATAAAGAATATTAAATATAAAGAGGATACATTACTGGCAAATCTTATAGAAGATGAAAATATGGATCCTGATTTAATAATTGAGCAAGTAAAGATTTTGTCTAAAACTCAAGAAGATGAGATTAATAAGATGGAAGATGAGATTAAAAACCATGATAAAGAACTAGAATTAATGGCTAAGGAAATAAATATAGCAACTAATAATAATCAGAAATATAGGGAAAAAATAAGGGCGAAAGAAGAATTTAGCAGGCTAGAAGAAAAGTCAGGTTTTTATAAAGATAAGGAAAAAGCATATAGACTTGCACAAAAGGCACTTCCTTTAAGAACAAAGGAAAAATATATAGAAGAATTAGAAAATCAAATAAAAGATACAAAAAAAGAGGTTAAGGACATAGAAGCTAAGATAGAGGAGCATGTAATAAAACTTGATAAGGCTAAAACTAATTTAGAAGAACATAGCCTAAGGGAAGAAGAAATAAAAAAATTAGAAATTGATGTAAATAGGGCTAGGGAAGAATACAAACCTAGGCTAATAGAATTTACACAATATAAGAAAGAAAAAGTTCAGATTGAAGATAGGATAAAAAATAATCAGGAAAATCACGAGCAGCTTACCAAAGAAAAAGCAAAAATAAGCCAGGAAATACTGGCAGGTGAAAAAAAATTAGAAAAAAGGCAGGGACTTAATGATAGTCTTAGGGAGCAGGAAGTAAAGCTAGAGAAGCTAACTATGATACTAGGCGAAAGAAAAGATTTAGAAAAGCTTAAAAAGAATCATATACTAATACAAAAACAATATAAAGAAGAAGAAAAAGCCCTAAATAAGGCTAAGGATGAGTATGGCCAGGCAAGTGAGGAGCATAATCAAATAGTACAGCAATGGGTAGAAGCCCAGGCAGGGGTGCTAGCAAAGAGCCTTGAAGATGGTAAGGAGTGCCCTGTATGTGGCTCTACTAATCATCCAAGTCCAGCCTATTTAACTGGGGAAAGGGTTACAGAGGATAAGGTAAAAGAAAAGAAAAAACAACTAGATAAGGCGGAAAAAGAATACTTAAAACATACTGAGAAACATAGTGATATCTTGGCTAAAGGGAACAAAAGTAAAGAAACTATTAAATCCCGCGGAGAGCGCCTTGGTAAGTACGCAGAGATAGAACTTAAGGATGTAGAAGAACAGCATAAGCACTTATCTAAGAAAATAGAAAACACCACTAGCCAGCTAAAGGATCTAGAAGAGCTAGAGAAAAGACTTAATAAGCAAAAGGAAGCAATCCTTGAGATAGACAATAAAATAAATAGTATAAATGAAAAGGACAAAGAATATACAAGTAAATTTACAACCCTAGATACACAAATAAATCAAATTAGGAAGACAATACCAGAAAACTTAAGAAATAAGGAAGAATTAGATAGACATATTGTAAAACTAGAAGGAACCATAAAAGATCATAATAATGCCTATGAAAAAGCCAAAAAAGATCTGGAAGAAATAAAAGCTAAAGGATTAAAGTTAAAAACCACACAGGAAGAAAAATCTAAGCAAATACTATCAATAAGCAATAGGCATATTAAGGAGAAGGAAAGCTTCAAGGTAGAAAGAGAAAGAATAGGCTTTATAACTTTACAGGAATATAAAGATGCCTATAGGTCAGAAGGAGAGTTAGAAGAACTAGATAGGGGGCTAAAGGAATATAATAGCCTATATAGCGCTGCTAAGGCCCAGTATATAAAACTTGAGGAAGAGACAAAGGATATAGAACTAGTAGATATAGAAAAGCTTAATAACCAGTATAGGCAAGAAAAAGAAAACAGGGATAATTTAGCTAGAAGGCAACAAACCATAATAGTAGAAAAGGATCATAATGATAAGCAAATAAGTATAATAATGGAATCTAATCAAGAAATTAAAGTATTAGAAAAAGAATATAGTATAGTAGGTGACCTATATAAGGTTGCTAGAGGAGAGAACATAAAAGGTCTTTCCTTTGAAAGATTCATCCAAAGCTCACTATTTGAAGATGTCCTTATTAGGGCTAACGAAAGATTAACCCTAATGTCTAACACCCGCTATGAGCTCTATAGATCTGATAATAGGGCAACTAAGGCTTCCCATGCTGGGCTTGACCTTGAGGTTTTAGATACTTATACAGGTAAAAAGCGTCATGTAAGTACCCTATCAGGAGGAGAAGGATTCATGGCATCATTATCATTAGCTCTTGGGCTTGCTGATGTTGTTCAGTCCTATGCAGGAGGAGTATCCTTAGAAACCATATTCATTGATGAGGGATTTGGAACCCTAGATATAGAGTCACTAGATGCCTCTATTCAGACCCTTATAAACTTGCAGCAAAATGGTAGGCTGGTTGGTATAATCTCCCATGTACCTGAATTAAAGGATAGGATTGGGGCAAGGCTTGAGGTGGTATCTAGCCAAAGTGGGAGTAAGGCTGAATTTCATATATAGTATAAGATATCATTTCATTTAGGATGAATTTATATTATAATAGGGGTTGTAGGCTAGAAATAAGGAGTTGAAATATGAATAAAAATGAGATTGCCCAGATATTACTAAAGGAACTACCAGAATACATGGTTAAAATAGATGAACCTATGAAAAATCATACATCTTTTAAAATCGGGGGACCTGCAGATGTATACGTTTCCCCCTCCACAGTAGATCAGCTTAAATTTACTATAGATACATGTAAGGATAAAAATATACCATACTATATACTAGGGAATGGTAGCAACTTACTTGTTAAAGATGGAGGATATAGGGGAGTTATCATCCATATTTTTAGAAATATGAACGATATCAGTGTAAAGGGCAATGAGGTATATGCCCAAGCAGGAGCCCTACTTGTTAAGGTGGCCAACACCTGTCTAGATAATAATTTAACTGGATTTGAGTTTGCCCATGGCATACCAGGTACTATAGGTGGTGCCGTATTTATGAATGCAGGGGCTTATGGGGGAGAAATGAAGCAGGTTATATTATCTGCAGATGTTATAGATAAAAATGGTAAGTTAATTACACTCACAAATAGTGAGCTTGAACTAGGATACAGAACAAGTAAGATACAAAAGGAAAATATGATTGTAGTTGGTGCAACTATCTCACTTGAGCAAGGTGACCATAATGAAATAAAAGATATGATGGATGATCTAGCTCATAGAAGAAGGACCAAGCAGCCCCTTACTCTTCCAAGTGCAGGAAGCACATTTAAGAGGCCAGAAGGTGCTTATGCAGGCAAGCTTATAATGGATTCCAACCTTAGAGGATATAAAGTTGGTGATGCATGTGTATCAGAAAAACACTGCGGATTTATTGTTAACAAAGGACAGGCAACATCTAAGGATGTAATTGAGTTAATTAGCCATATACAGCAAACAGTTAAGGATAAGTTCCAAAGAGAGCTACAACTAGAATTAAGAATTATTGGAGAGGATTAAAGGCATGGGGGGGCACATTATATGCAGTTAATTATAGTAACTGGAATGTCAGGAGCAGGCAAAAGTACAGCTATTAAAGCGCTAGAAGATGATGGGTTTTATTGTATAGATAACTTGCCACCTGCTCTTATACCAACATTTACCGAATTATGTTTGGCACAACAAGAAAAGTTTAAGAAGGTCGCACTTGGAATTGATATTAGAGGAGGCGTACTTTTTACAGATTTATTTTCAAGCCTAGAAACTATAGAAGATAATGGATATAAGTATGATATACTCTTTTTAGACTCTTCAGATGAAATACTTATAAAAAGATTTAAAGAAACTAGGAGAATCCATCCCCTAGCTAGGGAAGGCCGTATTGAAGAAGGCATAGTTAAAGAAAGGGAATTACTTAAAGAGATTAAGAAGAAATCAAGTGAAATAATTGATACAAGCAATCTTCTCCCTAAGGATGTTAGAGGAATAATACGCAAAATATATGTAGAAGAAAAAGACTTTAATAACCTAATGATTACAGTTGTAAGCTTTGGATTCAAATATGGGATACCAATAGATTCAGATTTAGTATTTGATATAAGATTCTTACCTAACCCATACTATATCCCAGAAATAAGGCCCCTAACAGGCAACGATAAAATTGTACAAGACTATGTTATGAATAATGAAGTTTCAGTAGATTTTTTAGAAAAATTAATGGATATGGTAGAGTTTTTAATTCCCAACTATGTCAAGGAAGGTAAGAACCAACTAGTTATAAGTGTTGGATGTACAGGAGGAAAGCATAGATCTGTTACAATAGCAAATAGGCTATTTGAAAGTTTAGAGAAAATGGAGCATAATGTCTTTATCCAACATAGAGATATAGAAAAAGATAAAAAAAGAGGAAAGTGATATGTATAACCCTAATAAACCCAAAATCGTGGCATTAGGTGGAGGGACCGGACTTTCCACTATGCTAAGAGGACTAAAAAAATGGACACCAAACATTACGGCAATAGTAACAGTTAGTGATAATGGGGGAAATTCAGGAGTACTAAAAGAAGAAATGAACATGCTTCCACCAGGAGACATTAGAAACTGTCTTGTGGGACTTGCTAATACGGAGCCGATAATGGAGAAACTACTCCAACATAGATTTAAAGAAGGATCCCTTGCAGGGCAAAATTTTGGAAATCTTTTTTTGGCAGTGCTAAGTGAGATTTCTGGTAGTTTTGAGGAGGCAGTTAAAGTAACAGAGAAGGTACTGGCTATAACAGGTAGGGTGGTCCCTGTAACACTTGAAAAGGTTGACCTAAGGGCAGATTTTTTAAGTGGAAAGCAAATTACAGGAGAAATAGAGATTGTAGAATATTCTAAAGCAACTAGAGACAGGATAAATGATATGGCCCTTGAGCCACCCAATCCAAGCCCAACACCAGATGCTATTGAAGCTATAGCTAATGCAGATGCAATTCTTTTAGGTCCTGGTAGTTTATATACAAGCATTATACCAAATCTACTAGTCGAGGGTATACCCAAGGCTATAAAGGAAGCAGATGCAAGGGTTATTTATATTAGTAATATAATGACCCAGCCTGGTGAAACAATCGGATTTAGTGTATATGATCATATGAGGGAATTGGAATATTATTTGGGGAAAAATATAATAGATACTGTTGTTGTTAACTCTGGGAAGGTTCCAGATGACTGGCGAGAAATGTACTTAGAAGATGGGGCAGATATGATAGAATTTGACCAGTTGCAGTTTAAAAGTCGAAATATTGAAGTAATAAAGGCCCCATTTGTAAAAATTAATGAAGAAAAGCAAGTTGTAAGGCATGACTCAGATAAGTTAGCCGAAATAATTATGCAATTATTATAATAAATGAGGAGGAAAGCAAATGTCCTTTTCAGGGGATGTAAAGCAGGAACTTGCACGCCATATAAGTGAAGCTAGGCATTGCATGCTAGCTGAAATTGCATCTTTAATACAAACATCAGGTTATATAAAGACAAATAAAGATGCTAATATGGTTATAAAACTGCAGACAGAAAACGCAGCAGTTGCAAGAAAGTACTTTACATTAATCAAAAAAACTTTTAGAATAAATGCTGAGGTATCATTAAGGCGTAACACAGCCCTTAAAAAAAATCAAGTATATATGCTTTATATAAGTGGATATGAAGACTGCACAAAGGTGTTACAGGCAACAGGCATTATGGTAGATGCTGATAAAGGTATTATACGAAATGATATAAACCCAGTAACAGTAAGGCAAACATGTTGCAGGCGTGCTTATTTAAGGGGTGCTTTTTTAGGAACAGGCTCAGTTAGTAATCCCGAAAAAAGTTATCATCTTGAGTTTGTACACCCTGATGAAAGCTATGCAGCAAGCCTAAGAAACTTGATTAATAGTTTTAGAATGGATTCAAAAATTGTTATAAGAAAAAACAATTATGTGGTATATTTAAAAGAAGGGGCGCAAATTGTAGACCTACTTAATGTTATGGGGGCACATATGGCTCTTATGGAACTAGAAAACATACGAATTATTAAAGAAATGCGCAATAATGTAAATCGTCTTGTTAATTGCGAAACAGCTAACCTGAATAAAACTGTATCAGCATCAGTTAGGCAGGTTGAGGACATTAATTATTTAAAGAAGAATATAGGCTTATCAGCATTACCACCTAATTTAGAAGAAGTGGCACTATGCAGATTACAAAATCCAAGCGCTAGTTTAAAGGAATTAGGGGAAAAACTAAATCCCCCAGTAGGAAAATCAGGTGTAAACCATAGATTACGCAAATTAAGTGAATTGGCAAATCAACTAAGAGAAGAAAGAGGAGGCAACTAAAAATGTTGAAAAAAACTATAGTTGTAGGATTGGAAAGTGGATTAGAAGCAAGACCAGCAGCGTTATTTGTACAAATAGCAAGTAAATATGAAAGCCATATTTCAATCTTACTAACAGATAAGCAGGTAAATGCAAAAAGTATTATGGGAATGATGTCTTTAGGTGCTATTAAAGGCCAAGAAATAACACTATTAGTAGATGGTGAAGACGAAGAAGAAGCAATGGATGCATTAGTTAAATTTATTACATCAGAAACAGTTGGAGAATAAATACTATAAAAACAGTGGAACCTTATAAAGTTCCACTGTTTTTATATGGTATAATATAAGCGCACAAAAACTTCTAGAAAGGATGTGATGGCATGGAAACTTCATTTACCCACCTACATGTACATAGTGGATATAGTTTGTTAGATGGATCAGCCAAAATTACAGAACTAATTGAAAGAACCAAGGAACTTGGTATGGATAGTATTGCTATTACAGATCATGGAGTTATGTTTGGAGTTATTGATTTCTACAAAGAAGCTATTAAACAGGGTATCAAACCCATAATAGGCTGTGAGGTTTATGTAGCCCACCGGACTAGGTTTGATAAAGAAAAGCAAGATGGAAGGTCTACTCATCTTGTTCTGCTTGCTGAAAATAATAAAGGTTATGAGAATTTAATTAAACTTGTATCATGTGGACATATAGAGGGTTTTTATAGAAGGCCTAGGATTGATTTGGACTTACTTAGGGAACATTCAGAGGGAATTATAGGACTTAGTGCTTGTCTTGCTGGCGGGGTAAGCCGGGCAATTATAGAAGGACAATATGAAGAGGCTAAGGAAATTGCACTTTTATATGATGAAATTCTAGGTAGGGATAATTTTTATTTGGAAATGCAAGACCATGGTATAAGTGAACAGCAAACTGTAAACCAGCAAATGCTAAGAATATCAAAGGAGACAGGGATACCCCTTGTTGTAACCAATGACATTCACTATATATATCCGGAAGATGCAAAGGCACATGAAATACTGCTTTGCATACAAACAGGCAAAACCATGGATGATCCTAGCCGTATGGTTTATGAAGGTGGACAGTTTTACTTAAAGTCTCCCCAGGAAATGGCTAAGATATTTCCTTACGCCGCAGAAGCTATAGAAAATACAGGTAAGATTGCAGATAGGTGTAATGTTGATTTTACATTTAATGAGTTAAAGTTACCAGAGTTTGATGTTCCTAAAGGATACACAGCCCATGAATACTTAAAGAAATTATGTTATGAAGGATTAGAAAGACTATATAGTCCTATTACAGAAGAACTTAAGGAAAGATTGGAATTTGAAATAAATGTTATTAGCGAAATGGGTTTTGTTGATTATTTTCTAATAGTATGGGACTTTATAAAATACGCCAAAGACAATAACATACCAGTTGGTCCTGGTAGAGGATCGGCTGCAGGAAGTCTTGTAGCCTATACCTTATCTATTACAAATATAGACCCAGTAAAATATGATTTATTATTTGAAAGGTTTTTAAATCCTGAGAGGCTAAGCATGCCAGATATAGATGTGGATTTTTGCTATGAAAGAAGGCAGGAGGTAATAGATTACGTAATAGAGAAATACGGTTCCGATAGGGTAGCTCAGATAATTACATTTGGTACCATGTCTGCAAGAGCTGTTATTAGAGATGTAGGCAGGGCTATTAATATGCCTTATGCTGAAGTAGATGCTATAGCCAAGATGATTCCAATGGAGCTTAAGATTACCATAAATAAAGCCCTTAAAATGAACCAGGAGCTAAGGCAACTATATGATAGCAATCCAGATGTTAAGTATTTAATAGATATGTCAATAAGACTAGAAGGTCTGCCAAGGCATGCATCAACCCATGCGGCTGGAGTTGTTATTTCTAAAAAACCAGTAGTAGAGTATGTACCTTTGAATTCTAATGATGGTGTAGTTACAACCCAGTTTGCTATGGATACATTAGAAGATTTGGGGCTACTTAAGATGGACTTTTTGGGCCTTAGGACCCTTACAGTTATCCAAAATGCCCTAGATTTAATTGAAATTAATCATAATATAAGGATAGATATTGATAAGATTCCCCAGGATGATAAAGAAGTTTTTAAACTAATATCGTCAGCTAATACAGAAGGAATTTTCCAGCTTGAAAGTGCTGGCATGAAATCTTTTATGAGGGAGCTTAGGCCAGAAAGCATAGAAGATATAATAGCAGGGATTTCTTTGTATAGGCCAGGGCCCATGGATTTTATACCAAAATATATAAAAGGAAAAAATGAGCCAACCAGCATAACTTATACCCACCCATCACTAGAGCCTATACTAGAAACAACCTATGGATGTATAGTATATCAGGAACAGGTTATGAGGATAGTTAGGGACTTAGGGGGATATTCGCTAGGAAGAAGTGATCTACTTCGCCGTGTTATGGGAAAAAAAGAAGAAGAAGTTATGGAAAAAGAAAGAAAGGTATTTATATATGGTGATGATGAGATACCTGGCTGCATAAAAAATGGTATACCAGAAAATATTGCAAATGAAATCTTTGATGAAATGGTTGATTTTGCAAAGTATGCCTTTAACAAATCCCATGCAGCAGCTTACGCAGCAATTGCCTATGAAACTGCATGGCTTAAAACACATTACCCAGTTGAATTTATGGCAGCCCTTATGACATCAGTTATGGACAACACCGATAAAATCAAGGAATATATAGAAGGATGCAAGCGTATGGGAATTGAAGTTATATCTCCTGATATAAACGAAGGGTATGGATTTTTTTCAACTAGCGATAATAAGATAAGGTACGGACTTGCAGCTATCAAAAATGTTGGCAAAAAAATGATAAATAATATGGTTAAAGAAAGAAAAAACAATGGACCCTTTACAAGCATGACAGATTTTTATACTAGAATGGATTCAAAAGATACAAGTAAAAGAGCAGTTGAAAGTCTAATACTTGCAGGGGCATTTGATTCGCTAGAAGGAAATCGTAATCAATATCATAAAGTCTATGACAAGATAGCAAGTGGTGTTAATCATTCCAGAAGAAGGAACATAGAAGGGCAAATTAACTTATTTGCATTAGGAAGTGAAGATGATGAGGCCGAAAATGAGGATGTGCTACCAGAGATAGAAGAGTATGAACTTAAGGAACTTTTAGCTAGGGAAAAGGAAGTTCTAGGAATATATTTAAGTGGCCATCCCTTATCAGAATACGAAGAAGAAATAAGAAGGAAAATAAGTGCAAACAGTAAGGATTTTAGATTGCCAGATCATGGGGAAGAAAGACCCTTGCTAGATGGGCAAAAAGCTATAATTGGTGGAATAGTTGTTGAGAAAAATGTAATAATAACAAGGAATAACAAAACAATGGCTTTTGTGACCATAGAAGACATACTAGGAACTATAGAAGTTATTGTATTTCCTAATATATATGAAACTAGTTCATATTTACTTGAAGAAGATACAATAGTTTTAATAGAAGGAAGGGTTACACTTAAAGAAGAGGAAGACGCTAAGATTATTTGTAACAATATAATTGGATTAGAGGAAGAAAACAAATCTATTATACTCAAGTTACCTGAAGCTAAAAGAACAAAAGATATTAGTAATAAGCTAATATACATATTTGGAAAATATAAAGGGAATTCTACTGTAGTAGTTGAATATGTAGAAAGTGGAGAGCATAAGCCATTTCCAAGTAGATATAATGTAAATATTAGTGATAATCTTATACATGATTTAAGTTCATTATTAGGTAGTGAATGTGTAGTAGTTACAAAGAAGAGCCAATAACATTGCTTTTTTAAATATTATTAAGTACAATAATAATATGTCGTAATGTGTAAAGAGATATGTAGCTATATACATTAATGAAAATATGCTATTTAGGAGGGCCAATTTCAATATGAGTAAAGAAATAAAAACAATAGGAGTTTTAACTAGTGGTGGAGATGCCCCAGGAATGAACGCTGCTATTAGGGCGGTTGTAAGGGCAGCTACAGCAAAAGGCATAAAGGTAATGGGTGTTAGGAGAGGCTTTAATGGCTTGCTTACAGGAGATGTATTTCCCATGGATAGGCGTTCTGTAGCTGATATTATACAAAGGGGTGGAACAACCCTCCAAACCGCAAGATGTTTAGAATTTTTAAAGCCTGAAGGACAGCAAAGAGGGGCAGAAATTTGTAGGGTATTTGGAATTGATGGGTTAGTAGTTATTGGAGGGGACGGTTCTTTCAAGGGAGCAGAAAAGTTAGCAAACCTTGGAATTAATACTATCGCCATACCAGGAACGATTGACTTAGATGTTGCATGTACTGATTACACAATTGGATTTGATACAGCAGTTAATACAGCTATGGATGCAATTAATAAAATAAGGGACACATCAACATCCCATGAAAGATGCTCTATAGTAGAAGTTATGGGAAGACACTCAGGGTATATTGCACTTTGGAGTGGCTTATGTAATGGTGCGGAATTAGTATTAATTCCGGAAAAGCCAGTGCCAACAGATGAAGAAATTATTAAAATGATTCTTCAAAACAAACATAAAGGAAAACAACACTTCCTAATCATTTCAGCGGAAGGTGTTGGAGGTTCTGAAAGATTGGCTAAGAAAATTGAAAAAATTACAGGTATGGAGACAAGGGCAAGTATACTTGGACACCTACAAAGAGGCGGGGCACCATCAGCTACAGATAGGATACATGCATCAATGATGGGTAGCTATGCAGTAGACCTCCTATTAGAAGGTAAGGCAAAACGCGTTGTTGCTTATGTTGATGGAGAGTACACAGATTTTGATATAAATGAAGCATTAGCAATGAAAAAGGGTATTGACGAACAAATGTATGAAATTAGTAGATTATTATCATAAACTTAATTAGGAGGAAATTTTAATGCGCAGGACCAAGATAATTGGTACTTTAGGACCTAAAACAAGAGATGTAGAGTCGGTTAGGAAGATTTTTGATGCAGGTGTAGATGCAATAAGGATTAATTTTTCTCATGATAATCATGAAATACATGGCAAAACTGCCAAAACAGTACAACAAGTAAGGAAAGAAACTGGAAAGCCAATACCACTTATATTAGATACTAAGGGGCCAGAAATTAGAACAGGCCCATTTAAAGATAATGCAGAAATTCAGCTTAATATAGGTGACACATTTACCTTAACTACAGAGGATATAGAAGGAGACAAAGACAGGGTTAGTGTAAGCTACAAAAACCTCCCATATGACTTAAGAAGGGGTAGCCGTGTACTTATAGACGATGGATTAATAGAGCTTAGAGTTAAGAAACTAACAGATACGGAAGTAGAGTGTGTTGTTGAGAATCCAGGAGTAATTAGTTCGCGTAAGGGAATTAACATACCAGATGTTCTAGTTAACCTTCCATCGCTTACTGAAAAAGATATAGATGATATTAAATTTGGTATAAAAGCAGGATTTGACTATATTGCAGTATCTTTTGTAAGAAAAGCCTCAGATATATTAAAGATACGACAAATATTAGAAGAAAATAATGGAAGTCATATTGGAATTATTGCTAAGATTGAAAACCGTGAAGGTGTAGATAATATTGATGAGATTCTAGAGGTTACAGATTCTATAATGGTAGCCCGTGGTGATCTAGGAGTTGAAATTCCGCCAGAAGAAGTGCCAATTGTTCAAAAGCAACTAATTGACAAGGCAAATTCTAAGGGAAGAGTTGTAATTACAGCAACACAAATGCTAGACTCTATGATTAGAAATCCAAGGCCTACAAGGGCAGAAGCTAGTGACGTTGCAAATGCAATTTTCGATGGCACGTCAGCAATTATGCTCTCAGGTGAAACAGCACAAGGAGATTATCCTTTAGAAGCAATTGAAATGATGTCACGTATAGCAGAAAGTGCAGAAAGTGCCAAGCAGTATAATGAACCCCTTAACGAGAAGGGAATGGAAGTTAGTATAACTAACTCCATAAGCCATGCAACTTGTAGGACTGCAGAGGAATTAGAGGCAGCAAGCATAATTACTGTAACTAAATCAGGATATACTGCCCACGCAGTATCTAAATATAAGCCTTTCTGCCCAGTAATTGCGTGTACTACAGATGAAAAAGTTTTATATAAGCTTAATTTAGTTTGGGGATGTTATCCAATACTAATTGAAGAAAAAAATACTAATGATGAAATCTTTGAAGCTGCTATTGAAGGAGCGGAAGATATAGGCTTAATTAAACAAGGAGATTTAGTGGTTCTTACAGCGGGGGCGCCAGTTGGTACATCTGGAACAACAAATGTTTTACAAGTACAGCATGTTGGAAATGTATTAACTAAAGGTAAAGGATATGGCAATAAAGTAGTAACAGCAAAATCAAGTGTTGTTAAAGTACTAGCTGAAGCAGATAAATATTTTAAGACAGGCAATGTATTGGTTACATCTAAAACAGATAACTCTATGTTGCCATATATGAAAAGAGCAAGTGGGATTGTAGTAGAAGATGACTCACCAGATGATATTAATCATGCAGTTATTGTAGCTAGGGCGCTTGAAATTCCTGTAATAACAGGAGCTAGAAATGCAACAGATCTTATTCACCCCAATATTCTTATAACAGTAGATAGTAGTAAGGGATATATATTTAGTGGTGAACCAACAGAAAATAAATAAAGATAAAATCACCCCATGATAAGATTATCTTATCATGGGGTGATTTAGCTTTTGAGAATTACTTTAACTAGTCTTCTTTCTCAAAGTCTTCCTTGCCTACTCCACAAAGTGGACATACCCAGTCCTCAGGAACATCTTCCCAAGCTGTACCTGGCTCAACACCATTATCTGGATCTCCATCTTCAGGAATGTATACATAACCACATACAGTACATACCCAATTATCCATAAGCTATCTCTCCTTTTATAGTGTATATTGTAATATGTCATCAGACATATTATAACTAGATTATAACATATTATTCAATAAGTTCCATTGCTTTTTCAAGAGTTATTTTACCTAAATTCTTAGCAAGGCGGGTACCCTGTGAAATATCGCCTATTAATATGGCACCTACCAATAAATCATCCTTAGCAAATACCTTCTTAAAGAATTTCTTTTTTGGATCAATAAGGGTTTTGCTAGTTATGTTAGCTTCGTTAGAAATTTCCCCAATAGAGAATATTTTTACATCATATGCTGTTAGCATTGTTGAGGTAAAGGCTGGTTTGTACTCTTTTTCCTTACCCACAAGACTGTTGCCAGCGATTTTACCCATTTCCATGGCAGGAACCCATATTCCAGAAGTATTGTATTTATTCTGGGCAACGTCGCCTGCAGCATAAATATTAGGAATATTAGTGCGCATATAATCATCAACTATAATTCCCCTGTCTGTTTCAATATCAGTATCCTTAACCAAATCAATATTAGGACGTATGCCTGTTGAAAACAGTAATAAATCACAAGGATATTCTTCTCCTGAAGAACATCTAACACCAGTAACCTTTTCTTCTCCTATAATACTTTCAATAGAACTGCTACAAGCTATAGTTGCCCCATGTTCTGCCATATGTTCAGAAAAAAATTGTGAAGCTTCCTCATCCAATTGCTTAGGAAGTATATGAGGTGCAAACTCTATTATACTTACATTGATACCTTGTTCTTGAAGTTCCCATGCAGCCTCAATTCCTAGGAGTCCACTGCCTACAACCACAGCATTCTTGACATTTGGTAAAATACTACGTAATTCTACTACGTCATCATAATCTCTGATAGATAATACCCCACCAATATCAGTTGCCCTAGGTACAGGAATAAAATTACTCGCACCAGTTGCTATAATTAAATCAGTATAGCTATACTCATCACCATTATCAGCAATTACTTTATTCTCCTCTGGTAAAACCTTAGATATCTTTGTACCAAGTACTAAGTTTATATTTCGCTCCTTGTACCAAGACTCAGGAACTAAATAAAGCCTAGATTTAGCAAGATCATTACCTATAGCCCTAGATAGCATAGGCCTGTAATAAGGCAAATACTCTTCCGAGCTTATAATTGTAATATCATAAGAAAAATCAGTGTTCCGAATAGCATTAGCAGCTTCCTTTGCTGCTATACAACCCCCTACTATTATGACCTGTCTTTTAAGTCCCACAATAACACCTCCATCTTCCTTATATTATACAGCAAAAACACTTAAAAAGAAAGAAACTATAACAAATAACTACAATATATGATTAATATAATAGCCCCATAGGCTAACCAAAAAAATATACATATGGTATAATGGCTAGTAGAGGTGTAATTATGATTACAAGTAATAAAAATCCGCTTATAAAGGAGTTACAAGCACTCCAAAAGAAGAAAAAACAAAGAAATAAAGAAAAATTATTTATAGTAGAGGGTCTTAGGGCAGTCAAAGAAATTCCAGATAGTTGGAGAGTAGATAAATATATAATATCCCAAAGCTTTACTATAGACCCAGAAACTACGATAAAGGACAGGGAGGCAGAACTTGTCTATGTGTCTGATAACATCTATGCGGCTATTTCAGATACAAAAACTCCACAGGGAATAATGGCTGTAGTATCTCAAGCTTCCTTTAATATGGATAAAATTATTTCCGTAGAAAAAGGCTTCTTTATAGTTGCCGATGGAATACAGGATCCGGGTAACTTAGGTACTTTAGTTAGGACAGCTCATGCAGCAGGTGTAGATGGAATATTCCTATCTAAGGGATGTGTTGATTTATATAACCCCAAAACAATAAGATCAACCATGGGTTCAATTTTTCATATCCCAATATTTATAGATATTAGTATAGATAAAATAATCCAAAGCCTAAAAAACAATCAAATTAATATATACGCAACGGCCTTAGAAGAAAGTAAGTTAGTGCATGACTATGATTATAGACAAAAAACAGCGATTATAATCGGTAATGAAGCAAATGGTATAAGTAAAGACACAAAAAACTTAGTTTCGAATTTTATTAAAATTCCTATGCCGGGTGGGGCAGAGTCCCTGAATGCGTCAATTGCTGCAGGTATATGTATGTATGAGGTAGTTAGGCAAAGGAATATGTAGAAGTTTGTATTTAAAAAGACGTTGACTATGTATTTTTTATTTGTTAAAATTAATACTAATTGACTAAAAATTAAAAAAATACAAATTATAACTATGTAAAGGAGTGGATGGGTATGGGATGGTCAAACCAAGTTGAAAGAAACCTTGAAGCAATAGAATATGAAAAAGATGGAGAAATTGATAAAGCTATAAAGTTGTATGAAGAGAATATAGCCGAAGATTTTGAAGGTACCTATCCTTATGAAAGGTTAGCTGAAATATATTTACAGGCAGACCAGGAAAAAGATTTAATTAGGGTTTTAGAAAAGGCTTTAGTTGTCTTTGAAGGCGCTGAACTTAGTGACTGCCAGTATAAGCATACCCAGCTTGAAAGATTTAAGGAAATGTATAAAAATTTTACAACAACCCTAGAAAACATATAAAAACTCCTGATATCAGGAGTTTTTTATATGTTTTCTAGGGCTTGCCATATGGTGGATATTATATTATTATTAAAGGATAGATAGGAAGAAGCAAACAAAAGGGAGCGAGAAAGAATGAAGATGACATCAATTAAACAGATATACACAGATATGCAGGAATTCGAAGGGAAAACCATTACTGTTGGAGGCTGGGTTAGGACGGTTAGGGGTTCCAATGCATTTGGTTTTATAGAACTAAATGATGGTACCTTCTTTAAAAGTATGCAGGTTGTATTTGAGCAAGATTTAGAGAATTTTAAAGAAATCTCTAAACTGGGAGTAGGATCTGCAATTATTGTAACAGGTAATATTGTACTAACACCTAATGCAAAACAGCCTTTTGAAATTAAAGCTCAGGAAGTAATAATAGAAGGTAAATCTACTCCAGACTATCCACTTCAAAAGAAAAGGCATACATTTGAGTATTTACGTCAAATAGCTCATTTGCGCCCAAGGACAAATACATTTTCAGCAGTATTTCGTGTAAGATCACTAGCATCATATGCAATCCATAAATTTTTCCAAGAAAGAGGATTTGTTTATGTGCACACGCCAATTATCACAGCAAGTGATGCTGAGGGTGCAGGCGAGATGTTCCATGTAACAACAATAGACCCTGCAAACCCACCTAAGGATGACCAAGGCGTGGTAGATTACAAGGAAGATTTCTTTGGGAAAATGTCTAACCTAACAGTAAGTGGACAATTAAACGCAGAGACATATGCTATGGCATTTAGGGATGTATATACATTTGGGCCAACTTTTAGGGCAGAAAACTCTCATACACCACGTCATGCAGCTGAGTTTTGGATGTTAGAGCCAGAGATTGCATTTGCAGATTTAAATGATAATATGAATCTTGCTGAGGATATGGTTAAATATATAGTTCAGTATGTATTAGATGAAGCTCCTGAGGAAATGGAGTTCTTTAATAAATTTATTGATAAGGATCTTATGAACCGCCTGAACATTTTATTAGAATCAGATTTTGTTAGGGTAAGCTATACAGACTCTATAGAAATCCTGAAAAATTCAGGACATGAATTTGAGTACGATGTATTTTGGGGCTGTGACCTACAGACAGAGCATGAAAGATATTTAACTGAAAAACACTTTAAAAAACCAGTGTTCGTAACAGATTATCCTAAGGATATTAAGGCTTTCTATATGAAACTTAATGATGATGGCGAAACAGTAGCAGCCATGGACCTTTTGGTTCCAGGAATAGGGGAATTAATAGGTGGAAGTCAAAGGGAAGAAAGATTAGACGTATTAGAAACACGTATGGAAGAAATGGGATTAGAAAAAGAAGGTTATGAGTGGTATTTAGACCTTAGAAAATATGGTGGTACACGCCACGCAGGATTTGGATTGGGCTTTGAAAGACTAATTATGTATATAACAGGAATGACAAATATAAGAGATGTTATACCATTCCCAAGGGTACCAGGTTCAGCAGATTTCTAATATAAGTTAATAATTTAAAATGCTGTATTTGTATTTTAAAATGC
>JAAYSX010000021.1 GCA_012518255.1 Candidatus Epulonipiscium sp.
AGACACAATTACTGATAAGGAAGGTATAGAAGTTACTAGTATTAATAAAAGTAGTAGGTATATGGAGCTTTTCTATATGATGCCTAGTAAAAGCCTGGTTAACTTTAGCCTGCATTGTAACTGGAGCAAAGCAAGATTAGACTTTAGTAAGGATAGCCCCATCCTCTCCTTTACTATCCCAGTTTTTAAAACTAGTAAAAAATATTTCTTTGAAAACTATAAGGATTATGTCTATATACCTGAAAGCCAGGAAATAATGCATAAATCAGTAGCAAACTTCCTTCCTGCTAAAAAAAGGGAAAGGGTAAATAAAGCTGACTGCTATCTTATAAAGACTGGTGAGTTTATCCCCTTCTTCAGTGAAGATAAAAAGGTTAAAATCTTTAAAGATAATCTAAGGTCAAAGGAGCAATACGCTTACCTTGAGGAAGATCTAAATGAGGATTTCTACCAAGGCCAAGTAATAGCCTTTTTAAAATCTTGCAAAAACTAACCCCTGCGCATATGCAGGGGTTAGTTTATTTATCTGACTTATAATTACCAAGTAGCTGAAAATATGAGCTTTGATCTAATATCCTTCCTAGGGCTATCAGGAGATTGGCATCTTGCAGATTGCCTTCTAAGTCTACAAAAAAGAAGTATTCCCAAGACCTATCATGTATGGGCCTTGATTCTATTTTTAATAAACTAATCCCATTATAGTAAAAATGTGCAAGTGCATGATATAGAGAGCCACTTTCATGGGCTACACTAAATATAATACTTGTCTTATCACAGTCATTATTAAAGCTCATATTCCTAGATATAATTATAAAACGGGTATAATTATGGGTATTGTAGTTAATATTTTCTTCCAAAGCCTCTAATCCATAAAGTTTAGCAGCCCTCATACTTGCTATAGCTGCCCTATGCCTATCATTGGATTCCTTTACATATTTGGCACTGATAGCTGTATTATGGTAAGGTATTAGCTGCCAGTCCCTGTAATTTGAGAGAAAGGCATTACTTTGACTAAAACCCTGGGGATGGGAATAAACTTTCTTAATATCTTCTAGTTTAGTTCCTGGAAGGGCTAGTAGATTATGTTTAACTGATAAAGTCTTTTCCCCTACTATATAGCAATTATATTTCCTAATAAGGTCATAGATCTCTACAACAGAACCTGCAGATGAATTCTCTATAGGCAAAACCCCATATTCAATCTTATTATCCTGCAAATTTATAAGTACATCCTCAAAAGTAGAAAATGAAACTGTCTTATAACTATAATCCTTAAAGTATTCCCCTAGAGCCTCCTCTCCAAAGGCGCCTGGAATACCCTGGTACCCTATTATAGTATCTTCATCTATCTTGTGAAAATCTTCCTTGCTATATCCTTTTTCGATAGTTGTAAGTATGTCTTTATTTTTCTTATATAGATTTTCTAATGAAATATGGATTGTGTTTTGCATATTAACCCCTATTAGTTATAATAGTTCTTCCTTCTACTTCTGCATACTTTTTCATTTTAGTCATGAGCTTATCAAATTTATTAGGTGTTAAGGACTGTGGTCCATCACATAGGGCTGCTGTAGGATCATTATGCACTTCAATTATAAGACCGTCTGCACCAGCTGCTATAGCTGCACAAGCTAGGGGTTCCACCATCCATGATAGGCCTGTTGCATGGCTAGGATCTATTATAACAGGTAAGTGGCTTAATTTCTTAACTGCTGGTATGGCTGATAAGTCTAAAGTGTTTCTTGTATAGCTTTCAAATGTTCTTATTCCTCTTTCGCATAGGATTACATTCTCATTACCACCAGCCATGATATATTCAGCTGACATTAGCCATTCCTCAATGGTAGAAGCAAGTCCCCTTTTTAATAAGACTGGCTTATCTATTCTTCCTAATTCTTTTAATAATCCAAAGTTTTGCATATTACGTGCACCCACCTGAATTATATCCACATCTTCTACAAATTTATCTATAGTATGAGGGTACATAATCTCCGTAACTATAGGAAGCCCTGTTTTTTCTTGAGCAATCTTAAGAAGCTCAAGTCCGTCTTCTTCTAAGCCCTGGAATGCATAAGGTGATGTACGAGGTTTATATGCTCCCCCACGTAGGAAGGTGGCCCCACTTTCTTTAACATCCTTAGCAATGCTTATTATTTGTTCCTCACTTTCAACTGAGCAAGGACCTGCTATAATTGCAATTTCTTCCCCTCCTATTTGTCTTCCCATTACTTCAATAATAGTATTATCAGGATGGAAGGATCTATTAGCCTTCTTAAAAGGCTCACTTACCCTACTTACCTTATCTACAATATCTCTGTTTTCAATGCTTGACGGGTCAATATGGCTGGTATCTCCCACTAGGCCTAGTATGGTGCAATGGGCACCTTTTACTGCCTGTATTTCAACAGGGTAGGTTTTTTGTAAATTTGTAATTAAACTATCTATATGTTCCTGCCTAGCTTCTGGCTTTATAATAACTATCATTTTATTACCTCTTTCAATTATTTTTATTTAATACGTTCCCTATAGTCTATAATTTTTCTTTTATATTCCATTTCCATAAGTGGTGATGTAAGTAAAAAATCTGCACTTGATAGATTGTTAGCTATAGGTATATCATATAAAACTGCAATCCTAAGTAATGCTTTAACATCTGGATCATGTGGCTGAGCTGATAATGGATCCCAGAAGAAAATAATAAAATCTATATCCCCTTCTACAATTCTTGCCCCTATTTGTTGGTCTCCACCTAGTGGCCCACTATTTAAGGCTGTTACCGGTAGTTTAGTAGCCTCTGTAATTAACTTGGCTGTTGTACCAGTTCCACATAAAAAATGCTTACCTAGCTGGCTCTTATTATTTTTGGCCCAGTTAATTAAATCTATTTTACAGTTATCATGAGCTACTAGAGCAATCCTTTTTTGTTTTTCCATTGTTATTGTTTGATCTGTCAATGTTTTGCCTCCTAATATTATTCCAATATTTGATTTTAGTTGATTTATGAGCCTAAGTATGCCCTTTTAACATCGTCATTATCAAGAAGGTCTGATGCATTTCCTGAATTTATAATATGACCTGTTTCTAAAACATAGGCTCTGTTTGCAATCTTTAATGCCATTGTAGCATTTTGTTCTACCAAAAGTACAGTAGTTCCATTATTATTGATATCTACTATTATATCAAATATTTCTTGAACTAGCATGGGAGCAAGTCCCATTGAAGGTTCATCTAGGAGTAATATTTCCGGCCGGCTCATAAGTGCCCTAGCTATGGCTAGCATTTGCTGCTCCCCACCACTCATAGTTCCTGCTAATTGTTTACGTCTTTCCTTTAACCTTGGAAAGTGTTGGTACATCTTTTTAATGTCTTTATTTATTTCTTTTTTATCCCTTCTTGTAAATGCCCCAAGTTCTAAATTTTCTTTTACAGTCATCTGTGAAAAAACACGTCTTCCTTCTGGAACATGGGCCATTTTATGGGCCAAAATTTTATCTGCCTCCATATCATCTATTCTTTTGCCTTTTAATGTAATTGTTCCTGACTGAGCTTTAAGCAATCCAGATGCAGTATGCAGTATGGTGGTTTTACCAGCACCATTGGCCCCAATAAGGGTTACTATCTCTCCTTCCTTTACTTCAAAAGATATATTTTTTAGTGCATGTATGTTGCCATAATACACATTTAAATTTTCTACATTTAACATTTATACCTCCTATGCACCTGCACCTAAGTATGCCCCTATTACCTTCTTATTGCTCTGGATTTCTTTTGGTGTACCCCTTGCAATAACCTTACCATAATCAATAACAACAATTCTTTGGCAAATTCCCATGACTAGGCTCATATCATGTTCTATAAGTAAAATTGCTACATTTAGTTTCTCATTAATCATTTTAATTGTTTCCATAAGTTCCAGGGTCTCATTGGGGTTCATACCTGCAGCAGGTTCATCTAATAGTAAAAGTTTAGGTTTTCCAGCAAGGGCCCTGGCAATTTCTAACTTACGTTGCATACCATAGGGAAGATTATTGCTTGTTTCATTTGCTAGATCTTCCATATCAAAAATTTCTAGAAGTCTATAGGCCTCTTTTTCGACTGCAATCTCTATATCTTTATATTTTTTACTTCTTAAAATCCCGTCCATGGCTGAATACTTCATATGGTGGTGGCATGCTGTTTTTACATTATCTATAACAGTCATAGATTTAAAAAGACGGATGTTTTGAAATGTCCTAGTAATACCATGTTCAACAATTTTATATGGTTTTTTACCTACTATATTTTCGCCATCAATCTCAATGCTACCTTCTGTGGGTATGTATACCCCTGTTAGGAGATTAAATACGGTTGTTTTACCTGCACCATTTGGACCAATTAAACCTACTAGTTCATTGTCATTAACTGTTAGGTCAAAATTCTTAACAGGCTTTATACCACCAAAATTAACACTTAAGTTATTAATTTCTAATAGCGACATATTATTCACTTCCTTCTATGGTTGAAGTTTCTTTATTTTTCTTAAGGGTCTTTAAAATCATTTCTTTTATGGATTTTAGTGTTATTCCCTTAGTCTTAAGTAGGATTATGGCTATTAAGAGCATTGAGTATATAATCATTCTATACTCTGCATACCTTCTTAAGTACTCACTGGCAAAGCCTAGTATAATTGCTGCTATTATGGTTCCTTTTAAACTTTTCATTCCCCCTAGAACTACTATTACAAGAATTTCAATAGAGTATAGGAAATCAAATTTCTTAGGGTATAGTTGGGTTAGATAATGGGCATATAAACCACCAGATATTCCTGCAAAAAATGCAGATACTGCAAATGCAAAGGTTTTGTAATATGCCACTGGAATTCCAACAGATTCTGCAGCAATTTCATTTTCCCTTATGGCATTAATAGCCCTTCCATGCCTAGAATTCATTAGAAGAAATATAACTATTACAATTATGGTAGTTACCCAGTATGCCCATATAAAATTAGTATATTTGGGAATACCTGAAAGTCCTTTAGGTCCTCCTGTAATTGTAAGGTTATTTAGTATAATACGGATTATTTCACCAAATCCTAGGGTAATAATTCCTAGATAGTCTCCCCTAAGTCTAAGGGCGGGAATACCTATAATAATACCCATAAGGCCTGTTATAAGGCCTCCTATTAGTAAAGCAAAGGGAAAGGCAATCATAGGTGATAGGTTGATGTTTAGCGTTATCAGTCCCGCCGTATATGCACCTATTGCCATAAAGCCAGCATGGCCTAGGGCAAGTTCTCCTAAATAACCTGTTACTAGGGATAGGGATACTGCAAGGCTAATATTAATTAGAACTGATATAATAATACCTGTTTGATAACTACTTATTAATCCTAATTGTATTCCTGCAAATAATATAATAAATGTAGCTACAAAGACAATAGCTGCTTGTGTAGCTTCACTTGATTTTTTAAATTTTTTTATCATTTTTGTACCTACACTTTCTCACTTGTATTTTTACCTAAGATTCCTGAAGGTTTAACAAGGAGCACAACTATTAAAATCCCAAATACAACAGCATCAGCCCATCTTGTTGATAAATAACCTTTTGTTAAGCTTTCTGCAATACCAAGTAGAAATCCCCCCAGCATTGCCCCTGGAATAATGCCTATGCCTCCTAAAACTGCAGCAACAAATGCCTTAAGTCCTGGCATAACTCCCATATAAGGATCTATCTGGGGATAGGCTACTGCAAATAAAATCCCCCCAAGGCACCTAGGGCAGATCCAATTGCAAAGGTTATGGATATAGTCTTATTTACTGAAATCCCCATAAGTGATGCTGCCCCCTGGTCTTCTGAGGCTGCCCTCATTGCCTTTCCAGTCCTAGTAGACTTGATGAAGATATCTAGCCCTATCATAATTGCAAATGATAGAAGCAAGGTAATTATTGTTATTCCACTTATTTGAAGTCCTGCAATTCTAATTGGCTTAATATTCATTGGTGGAAATGGTTTAGGATCTGGCTTAAATATTAGTAGGAAAAGATTTTCAAGGAAAAAGCTTACTCCTATAGCACTGATTAAGGCCCAGATTCTAGGTGCACTTCTAAGCGGTTTGTAGGCTATTTTTTCTATTATTACTCCGGCAATTGCACATAGTATCATTGAAAATATAATTGCCAGCCATAATGGCATTCCAATCATTGTAAGGCCTATAAATGCAAAATAAGCCCCCATCATCATAATATCGCCGTGTGCAAAGTTAATAAGTTTTACAATTCCATAAACCATGGTGTAGCCTAAGGCAATCAGGGCATATATACTTCCTATGTGTAATCCATTAATAAGTTGTTGTAAAAAATTAAGTATTCCATCCATAATGTTACGTCCCCTCTATTATGTACTTAACTATAATCAATTGTGAAAATTTCCCGAAGACCTGGGTCTTCGAGAAATTATAATCCCTTTATATAATTACTGCGGATCCATTTGTTTGTATGTCACATTCTTACCATCTTTGATTTGGATAATAGCAACACTCTTAACAGGGTTTCTATCTTCACCAAATTTAATATTACCTGTTGCTCCATTAATATCAGAAGACTGCATCTTAGCTATAACTTCATCTGAATCAGTAGTCCCTGCTGCTTCTATTGCATCTAGTAATATCATAGTAGCATCGTAACCTAGGGCTGCAAAGGAATTTGGCTCCTCATTGTACTCTGCCCTATAGCTTTCAATAAACGCCTGGGTAACAGGGTCATCTACATCTGGTGAGTAGTGATTTATAAAATATGAACCTTCAAGTATACTTGGGTCATGTTCTATTTGACCTACTACTCCATCCCATCCATCTGGACCTATAAGGTGGGCATTTATACCTTCCTCTTTAATTTGCTGGGCAATAAGGGATACAGGTCCATAATAGTCTGCAATAAGGATAACATCTGGGTTATTAGCCTTTATCTTTAATAGAAGTGGCTTATAATCCTTATCCTGGTCTGTATAAGATTCTCTATTAACTATTTCTCCACCGTGGCTTTCAAAAATTTCTGCAAAAGCATCTGAAATACCTATGGAATAATCATCACCATTATCAGTTAGAATTGCAGCCGTTTTTCCTTTTAAGTCAGTTGCTGCAAAATCTGCAAGTATTCTTCCTTGATATGGATCTATATAGCATGCCCTAAATACATTGTTACCAATTGCAGTAATCCCCATCTTTGTCCCTGTTGGAGTAATCATTGGCATATTTTCTTCTGCAGCAAGCTGGGCAATGGCCTCTGTTGTACTGCTTACATCTGAACCCATAAAGGCTATAACATTTTCCTTATCCACTAGTTTGCGAAAGGCATTGGTAGCCTCTATTTCATCTCCCTTGTTATCTTCAACAAAGTATTGAATCTCCTTACCAAGAACACCACCATTTTCATTGTATTCCTTAATTGCAAGGGCTGATCCATTATTGGCTGCCTTACCATAGATAGCTACATCACCTGTTAGAGCAAAACTAGCACCTATTTTAATGGTGTCACCTGTTCCTTTACTTCCTGAATTACATCCTGTTAGTCCAGCTAAAGCTATGGCAATAGCTGCACCAAATGCTGTTAGTTTTTTTAGTTTCATAATTATTCCCCCATATTTTTAGTTTAACTGGTTAAAGTATATATGCAATTATATAGGCAATCACTTGCAATTTCAAGAATTATTTTTTAAACATCATTTTTTTCCCATAAAAAAGATGGTAAATGCACTCAATAAAATGCATTTACCATCTGTAAGGTAATTAAAATAAATTAAGATTTTTTATAAAAAAACACACGATAAGGTGAAAAATTATATTTATGTGCTAGAATGATTTGCTCCGTACTTCCTACAAATAATATTCCATCCTTATTTAAGGATTCACTAAACTTTGTATAAATATTACTTTTAGCTTCCTCAGTAAAGTAAATCAAAACATTTCTACAAACTATTAGATCTAGATTTTGTGGATATGGATCACTTAACAAGTTATGTTCTTTAAATGTAATACACTGTTTAAGCTCTGGAGAAACATGATAAAGACCTTTTGTCTCAGTAAAAAATTTCTTTTTCATATCATCTGGAATATTTTCAACACTTTTGGCTGAATATATTCCTATCTTTGCTTTCTCTAAGATATCTTTATCAATATCAGTAGCTAGGATTTTTATTTGTGAAAGCGGCATGAACTTGGAAAGAACCATTGCTATCGAGTATGGTTCATCACCAGTTGAACATGCAGCACTCCATATGTTAAGGTTCTTTTTCCTTTTTAATAAGAAGGGAAATATTTCCTTTTCTAAGGTAACCCATTGGTTTGGATTGCGGTAAAATTCTGATACATTTATTGTTAAGTAATTAATAAATTCATCATATTTTTCCTTATCTTTTTTGATAAGCTGAATAAAATCATCATAATTATCCAGCTCATTTTTTTTGATAAGTGCATCTATACGTCGCTTCATCTGGCGTTCTTTATAAGCATTTAAGTCTATACCACTTAAGGTTAAAACTTCTTTTTTGAAGTCAGTATAACTATTCTGTTTCTTCGGATACTTCATCTTCAGTAACCTCTGTTTGTTCCTCTTCTGACATTGTTTCTTCTAAAAGAGCTTTACGGCTTACATTTATACGTTTAGACTTTGTATCAACTTGTAAAATTTTAATTTCAATAGTTTCCCCAACTGAAAGTACAGATTCTACTTTTTCAACATGATCTGTTGAAATTTGTGAAATGTGAAGTAAAGCTTCAAGTCCTTCTTCAATTTCAACAAATGCTCCAAATGGAACAGTTCTAACAACCTTACCTTCTACAACTGAACCTGCAGGATATTTTTCTTCGATATCTGTCCATGGATTGTCTTCATCAAACTTCATAGTTAATGAAACCTTCTTATTATCCATATCTATTTCTAATACTTCAACTTCTATTTCTTGTCCAATCTTTACTACTTCCTTAGGGCTTTTTATATGTTTCCATGATAAGTTGGAAATATGTGCAAATCCATCAATTCCTTCAAGATCAACAAATATTCCATATCCTGTAATGTTTTTAACTGTTCCTGTAACTCTTTTGCCTACTTCTAAGGTTTCAAGTACTTCGTCTTTGCGCTTTTCTATTTTGTCCATAAGAAGAGCTTTTCGGTTTCCAATAACTCTACGACGTCTTGCTTCGATTTCAATAATTTGGAACTGAATTTCTTTATCTTTAAATTCACTTAAATCTTCAATATATCTTCCAGCAAGTAATGATATTGGAATAAATATATTTGTTCCGTGCATTGGTACAATAACTCCACCTTTAGTGATTACACTAACGGTTCCTGTAAGTACAGTTTGTTCCTTGTAAGCTTTCTCAATGTGCTTCCAACCATGTACTGAATCAACGCGTCTTTTAGATAAAACTACTGTGCTTTCAGCATCATTAATTCTTGATACGTAAACTTCAATCTCTTCGCCTACCTCAACAACTTCAGACACATCTATATTTGGATCAGCTGATAATTCGTTTTTAGAAATAATACCATCAAACTTATGGCCAAGGTCAACAGCCACCTCATCATCCTGTGTAATACCAATTACCCTTCCCATTACTATTTGACCTTTACGTAATCTTGTTTCCTCGTGTTCTGCGTATAACTCCGCAAAACTCATGTTTTCTTCATTTACTTCATTATTTTCCTTATGTTGCATTTTTAAGACAACCTCCTCTATTGTACCGTCGGGAGTAGATGCCCCCGCAGTCATACCAATTCTATCATTATATTTTAAATTATTCAACTCTAATTCGTCAGCATTTTCAATAGATACCGTATTACGACAATATTTCTTGGAAACTTCGTATAATTTTTGGGTATTTGAGCTTTTTTTATCGCCTATTACTATCATATAGTCTACTTGCTTAGCAATTTCTATAGCCTCGGCCTGTCTTTCTGACGTAGCATTACAAATTGTGTCATATATTTTAACGTTTTTGTGCCTTTCTTCTATCCAGTCGACAATTTCCCTAAATTTATCATGCCTATAGGTTGTTTGACATACAATACAGATTGCTTTATTATCTGGAATCCTTAACTTTGATAATTCTGAGACATCAGAAACTATAATACTATCTTTGGATGCCCAACCTTTAATCCCAATAACCTCAGGATGCTCTTTGTTACCAACAATAACTATAGTATCGTTAGCCTTGCTATGCCTTTGGACTATTTTATGGATTTTTTTAACGTAGGGGCAGGTAGCATCTATAATTTTTATATTATTATCTTTTGCTTGGCTATAAACGTCAGATGTAACACCATGGGATCTTATAATAATAGTTGATTTATCTTCAATATTATCTATACAGGCTATCTCCTTGATGCCACGCTCTGATAAGGAATTAACAACATCTGAGTTATGGATAATAGGACCGTATGTATAAACATTTTTTTTATAAGATTGGTTATATGCTAGATTAACAGCACGCTCAACGCCAAAACAAAATCCTGCAGTTTTTGCAATAATTATTTCCAATCAATATTCCTCCTATGAAAATCTATTTTATGATATTTAATACTTCATCTGTTACCTCTTTTATGGATTTACCTGTAGTATCAACTATTATAGCATCCTCTGCCTTAGATAGGGGTGAGAACTTACGATTAGAATCATTGTAATCTCGTTTTATTATGTCCTCTTTAATCTTCTTTAATTCTACTTGTTGTCCATTTTGTTCAAGTTCCTGGACCCTTCTCATAGCCCTTTCTGTAACTGATGCAGTTAGAAAGATTTTGTAGTTAGCATTTGGGAGCACATGGGTCCCTATATCCCTTCCATCCATAACTACTGATGTTTTTGATGCAAGCTCCTGTTGTAACCTAACTAACTCAATACGAACCTTTTCGTATGTTGCAACAGTAGAGGCCCCTGATGCTATTTCTTCATTTCTAATAGAATCAGTTATATCTTTTTTGTTTAGATAAATATGCTGCTTTTCGTTAATTATCTGAATTTCAATCTTGATATCTTTTAACGCTCCTATAACTTCTTCTTCCCTCTTCCAGTCTATACTGTTTTCTTTACAATAATATGCTACAGCCCTGTACATTGCCCCAGTATCGATGTAAACGTATCCTAGCTGGCTTGCAACCTCTTTGGCTATAGTACTCTTGCCTGCTCCTGCTGGGCCATCTATGGCTATTGCAAGGCTTTCTGCAAGGTCTGGTCTTAGTTTTGAGGCTTTGTGCAAATAAATATGCTTTATGGGTAGTTTTGGGTCCTTATCTCTTCTTTGAAAATCCATCATTATACGAATACACATAGGCAAGCTGCCTTCTACATGCATTTCTTGCACACACATAAGGGCAGCCTTTGTTATACCTATATTCCGAGCAGCCACAGCTGGATATACTTTTGTTATATCCTCAGTTGCTGTAAATATAATACTCTTAATATCCTTAATTTCTATTTTATTCTCATCTAGAATAGTATTTAATAATTCTTCTGTTCTTTCTAATATATTTTCCTTTTTATTTTCTTCTATTGTAGTCGCTCCGCGCACAGAAATTATATTCAAATTATACACCTTTTCTTTGTTTAGTCGTTATAAGTATCATCGTATACTTCAAATTCTGTCCAGATTTTTTCTAGTTTATCCAAATTATGTGCTATTTCATCTTTTTTCTCTAGGCTAACAGCTACAATAAGTGCATTGATTATACTCATAGGTGCAACTAGGGAATCAACAAATGAGATCATTTCACTCCTACCTATTAAGGGGTAGTCTGCTAGTTTAGCGATTGGTGAAAGATGGGTATCTGTAACTGCAATAACCGTTGCCTGCCTAGACTTAGAATATTCAAGTACCTTAAGCACCCTCTTAGAGTATCTCGGAAAACTTATTCCTATAACCACATCATCTTCAGATACCCTATGTATAGTCTCAAACATTTCACTTATACTATTAGTATTTAAAAGCTTAACATTATCAAAGATAATATTAAAATAGAAATAAAGAAAACTTGCAAGACCTGCACAGCTACGAACACCTAAGATATAGATTGTTTTGGCCCCTATAATCTTTTGTACTGCTTCTTGAAACATTTCTTCATCTGCTTGTTCTACAGTAGCCCTTACTTGGTTTGCATCAGTCTGTAGAACACTTTGTAATACATTATCACTATCGATTCTTTCTGTTGTTACTTCTATACGTTGCATTGCGGTTAATTTGCTTTTTACAAGTTCTTCTAGTGCTTCTTGCAGTTTAGGGTAGCCATCATAACCAAGTTCATTTGCAAATCTTACAACAGTTGATTCACTTACTCCTACTATTGCTCCAAGTCTTGCTGCCGTCAAATAGATTGCTTTTTCATAGTGATCTAAAATATAGTTAGCAATTAATTTTTGGCCTTTACTAAGCCTGGGCATATTCTTTTGAATTCTATTAATTAGATTGTTATTTGTATCCATTTATCTTCCCTTCTGAAAATTATATACATAATTATATATGTTTTTTGGGATTTTGGCAACAGTATATATTGTAAATATTAAAGGCGATGTGCCATGCACATCGCCTTAGTAAAATCCTTATGCAGGATAAGTTTTATTGTTATCATCTGCAACTTCTGAATCTATTTTTGTCTTTTTTGCATCACGATGTTTAAAGAAATCTACAGCAACTTGTGGGAATAATGCATATGAAAGTACGTCTTCATCTTGCTCCTTATACATTGCCATTTCTGACTCTAGTTTTGCAAGTTCTGGTTCAAGTCTATCAGCAAATCTACCAGTTATGCGCTCTTCATCACCAATAAGTTGTTTAACTATTTCTGGCTTAATTGGTACCGGCGTACGTCCATACTGGCCACGCACAAGATCCTTAGACTCTTTAGAAATCATCTTGTATCTTTCACCAGCTAATACATTAAGTACTGCTTGTGTTCCTACAATCTGGCTACTTGGAGTTACTAGTGGTGGGTAGCCAAAGTCTTCCCTTACTCTTGGTATCTCTTCTAGCACTTCATAGTATCTATCTTCTGCACCTTGTTCTTTAAGCTGTGAAACAAGGTTAGATAACATACCACCTGGTACCTGATATCTTAAAACATTAATATCAACTTCTAATGCCTTCATATTTAGAAGTCCACTATCTAATGATTCATGGCGAAGTGGGCGGAAGTAAGCTGCAATTTCACTTAAAATATCTTGATCAAGTCCAGTGTCATATGGTGTTCCTCTTAATGATTCTACCATAACTTCCGTAGCTGGCTGGCTTGTACCCATTGCTAGTGGTGACATAGCTGTATCTATAATGTCACATCCTGCCTCTACTGCCTTTAGATATGACATTGAAGCAACACCACTTGTATAGTGACTATGAAGTTCAATTGGTAAATCTACTGCTTCTTTTAAGGCCCCTACTAATCTTTCTGCTTCGTAAGGTATTAAAAGACCTGCCATATCTTTAATACAAATTGAATCTGCACCCATATCTTCAATCCTTTTGGCCAGGTCTATCCAATAATCAAGGGTGTGAACATCACTCAGTGTATATGACAAGGCTATTTGAGCATGTGCCTTTTCCTTGTTGGCTGCTTTTACTGCTGCCTCAAGGTTACGCATATCATTAAGAGCATCAAATATACGGATTATATCAATACCATTAGCTACACTTTTTTGAACGAAATATTCTACAACGTCATCTGCATATGGGCGGTAACCTAAAATGTTTTGGCCCCTAAACAGCATTTGAAGTTTTGTATTTTTAACTGTATCACGAATTTTCCTAAGCCTATCCCATGGGTCTTCTTTTAGGAAACGTAAGGATGCATCAAAAGTTGCACCGCCCCACATTTCTAAAGCATGAAAACCAACCTGGTCCATCTTTTCTGCTATTGGTAGCATTTGTTCAGTGGCCATTCTTGTTGCTATTAAAGATTGGTGTGCATCACGTAATGTTGTGTCCACAATCTTTACTGGTTTAGGTTGTATTATTTTAGACATTTAATATCCTCCTTTTAATTTCTATCATTTTATCCATATATGGATAAGAGTACTCCTGCAGCAATTGCTGAGCCTATAACTCCAGCAACGTTTGGACCCATCGCATGCATAAGCAAAAAGTTTGTTGGGGATTCTTCTTGCCCAACTTTTTGGGATACACGCGCTGCCATAGGAACTGCTGATACTCCTGCTGATCCTATTAAAGGATTAATTTTACCACCTGAAAGGTGATACATGATAACTCCCATTATAACTCCTGAAGCTGTACCAACTGCAAAAGCTGCTAACCCTAGAATAACAATTTGTATTGTTTGTACGTTTAAGAAACTTTCTGCACTGGTAGCCGCTCCAACTGAAACTCCAAGTAGTATAGTTATTACTGACATAAGACCACCTGACGCAACTTCAGCAAGCCTGCTTGTTGATCCTGCCTCTTTAAGTAGATTTCCAAACATTAACATACCAACTAAAGCTGCTGCCGATGGCAATAGTAAACTTACTAAAATAGTAACAACTATTGGAAAAACTACTTTCTCTGTATGGGAAACTGGACGAAGTTGTTCCATTTTAACCATACGTTGTTCTTTAGTTGTAAGCAATTTCATAATAGGTGGCTGAATAATAGGCACTAATGCCATATATGAGTACGCTGCTACGGCAATAGGTCCTAATAAGTGAGGTGCAAGCATAACAGTTAAGAAAATTGCTGTTGGCCCATCTGCCCCACCTATAATACCTATGGAAGCTGACTCTGCACCTGTAAAGCCCATTAGGATAGCTCCAAAGAAAGCAAAGAAAATACCAAACTGGGCTGCTCCTCCTAATAGTAAACTCTTTGGATTGGAAATAAGTGGGCCGAAGTCTGTCATAGCACCTATTCCTACGAAAATAAGTGGTGGATATATTCCTAGGTCCTTACCAAGTGATAAATAATATAGTAGTCCACCAGGTTCATTTGCTGATAAAGGACCATCCATAAGTCCAGCACCTGGTAAGTTAACAAGTAACATACCAAAGGCTATAGGAACTAAAAGTAATGGTTCAAAATCTTTAACTATGGCTAAGTATAATAGAATACATGCTACTACTATCATAATTAAGTAAAGCCATGTCATAGACGCAAATCCTGATTGCTGTATAAAGCCATATATTGACTTTGTAAATGTATCTAAGAAATTCATTTAGAAGTTCCCCCTTCTTATATTTTTTAAATGGGAATTAATTAATTGTAACAATCACATCACCAGTTTCAACTGCATCTCCTGGATTTACATTGATTGAAGCAATTGTACCAGATGCAGATGCAAAAACCTCATTTTCCATCTTCATAGCTTCCAAAGTACAAACTAAGTCACCTTCCTCAACTGCTTGGCCATTTGTAACATTAATATTTACAATTTTACCTGGCATTGGAGCTGTAACCTTGTTTGCACCTGCTGGTATATTTGCCGCTGGCGCTGCTGCCGGTGCCGGAGTTGCTGCTGGCGTTGGTGCTACTGGTGCTGCTGGTGCCGCTGGCGCTGCTACTTGGCCTGCTGCTAACTCTTCAACTTCAACCTCATATGAATTTCCATTTACGGTAACTTGGAATCTTTTCATTTTATATACTCCCCTTTACTACGTTATAGTTAAATTTACGTTTATTTTATTTAAATAACTGATTTGAACGTCCTGACATTCCCCAAGTATTATTAGTTCTTTTAATTGAACGAACTTGAAGACTATCTGCAGAAGTTCCCATAGATGCTGCTATACTTGCAGTAATTACAGCAACTAATTCTAAGTCATCTATTTCAGATGTTTCTGTAACAGCAGGTTCTACTGGTTTTGTTGTAACTACAGGTTTACTATCCTTCTTATTTGCTTCTTCTTTTGCAGCTAGGCTATCAAAGAATTTGCCTGAAAGCGTAAGTAATATTATAAGTAATATTAGTGCTGCAAATACAACTGTAATACCAATTACCATAGTTGCAAGCCCATCAGACATAGCATTCCCCTGTGCTCCTACTACTACAGTGTTTTGTAAAAAATTCATTTTTTCACCTCACCTTATAGTGTTGGATGTTTTTTTGCAGGTCTAAAATCACTTTTGCTATATAGCACTTCAAAGGCAGCAATTACATGTTTACGAGTAGTTGCTGGCTCAATGATATCATCTATATATCCCCTAGCTGCTACAGCATATGGACTAGATTGCATTTCTTCGAATTCATTAACCTTTTCTTCCTTAAGTGCTAGTTGGTCTTTCGATTTTAGTATTTCTTCACCATACATAATATTAACAGCGCTATCTGCCGGCATGATACCTACAGATGCTGTTGGCCATGCATATACATAGTCAGCACCAATATGCTTACTATTCATTGATACATAAGCGCTTCCGTATGCTTTTCTTAATAATACATTAACTTTTGGAACAGTAGCCTTTGCAAATGCATTAATCATTCTTGCATTAGCTCCTAGTATGCCTGATGTTTCTCCTTCTACTTCAGATATAAACCCATCAACATCAGTTAATGTAAGTATAGAAATATTAAAAGCATCACAGAAATTTACAAATCTTGATATTTTGTTAATAGCATTAATATCAAGTTTACCTTCTTTATATTTGGAGTCATTTGCTACAAGACCTATTGTGGATCCATTTAATCTAATAAATCCTAATCTAACATTAGGTGCAAATTCTTTTTGAATTTCTAGAAACTGTCCCATGTCTGCTATAGACTGGATAATAGCTTCAATATTAATATCTCCAGCACTTCCATCTGGTACAATAGCATTTAATCCTTCATCTACACGGTTTAGATCATCTTCACAGCCGTATGAAGGTGCATCATCTAAGTTGTTAGATGGTAGGTAGGATACTAAAGACCCAACCATATCAATACATTCTTCTTCTGTATCATATGCAAAATGAGCTAATCCACTTTTGCTTGTGTGTACATCTGCACTTGCTACTTGCTCAAATGTTACATTATTCGCTTCAAATGTATTAGGACTATTTAAAAATAGTCTAGCATTTTTGGATACCATAAATGTAAAGTCGCTTAGTCCTGGAATGCTACCTGCACCACCAGCACAGTCACCTGTAATAACTGTAATTTGTGGAATTAATCCTGATGCTAAAGATTGTTTTTGGAATATTACTCCGTATCCTTCTAGTGCATCAATGCTTTCTTGAAGCCTTATACCTTGTGAATCTAAGAATCCAATAATAGGAGCTCCCATCTTCATGGCATCATCGTACACCCTTGCTATCTTCTTAGCATGCATTTCACCTAATGAACCACCCATTACAGTTGGATCTTGGCTATATACATAAACTAATCTTCCATCAATTGTTCCATAGCCAGTTACCACGCCATCGGCAGGTGTCTCTTTTGTTAGCATATTAAACTCTGTGTTACGGTGTGTAACAAAAGCACCTAACTCAACAAAACTATTTGCATCCAATAGCCTGTTAATCCGCTCTCTTGGGGTAAGTTTATTTGCTGCTTTAATTTTATTAATAGCTGCTTCCCCCCCACCAAGCTGGATTTCCTTGCGACGAGTTTCTAATTGTGAATTTTTGTCTAAAATACTCATCAATAATCCTCCAATTCTTTTAATAATGTTAAATTGATTTTGCGTTTTATTGTGCTTATCACACAAAATCAAAATATATCCTATTATAGTATACTGTATAAATTATAAGCATGCAATAAAATCGTGGAAAAATATACTATTTAATATTACAGACTTTTTAGGTAATGTATTTCTGATTTTGTAAGTTCGCGGTATTGTCCCTTTTCTAAATTATTAAGTTTTATATTTCCTATGGATATTCTTTTTAATTTAAGGACTGGTGTGCCAATAGCAGCGCACATTCTTCTAACCTGCCTATTACGACCTTCTGTTATTGTGATGGATAAGGTTGCCTTATTTTTGGATGTAGATAATATTTTAATCTTTGCCCTAGACGTCTTCCTATTATCTATAATCAACCCTTCTCTAAACTGCCTTAATTGCTTATTGCCAGGTACTCCATCTACCTGGGCTATATAGGTCTTTTCTACCTCATGCTTAGGATGGGTTATTAAATAAGTAAGATCCCCATCATTGGTAAGAAGTAATAAACCAGATGTATCTGCATCTAATCTGCCTACTGGATAAATCCTTTCTTCCACTGACGAAAGTAAGTCTAGTACTGTTTTCCTATCCTTCTCATCTTTTACAGTGGTTACATATCCTACTGGTTTATTAAGCATATAATAAACCTTATCCTCTGGCTTACTTACTATCCTATCTTTATAGGTTACCACATCTTCCTTAGGATTAACCTTACTTCCTAGTTCAGTAACAATACTACCATTTACCTTAATCTGTCCTTGTAAAATTAATTCTTCTGATTTCCTTCTTGAAGCAATACCTGCATGCGCCAAAAATTTTTGTAATCTCAAAAATTATCCCCCTTTTTTGCTTTATTATTCAAACAAATTAGTCCACCTATATATGACTTTCTCTAATGAACGAAGTAGAGTTTTTTCTTCTATAGCTGATTTTGTTATTACTGGTATAGTTGCCATTAATGACTTATTTATATAAACTTTTGCTGTTCCTACTTGTTTATGGTAACCAATAGGAGCCCTTAGACTTTCTGGAAGATTTAAGGTTATAGAAACTTGATTTTTCTCCTCATTAGTAAGTGGTAAACTTAAGGATTCCCCGTATATAAGAGTTAGATAATCTTCTTCTCCCTTAATAACCGGAAGAGTTACTGCCTTATCCATTGCTTCTTTGATTGACACTATCTCATAATTGTCAAAACCATAATCAAGGAGCTTCATAGTGTCTGTATACTTCTTATTACTACCTCCTGCTCCCCATCCTGATCCTAAGGCAACTGCAAACAACTGCATATCATCCCGCTTGGCACCCCCAACAAAGCAGTGGCCAGCTAGGCCTGTAAAGCCTGTCTTAACACCATTAGCCCCCTCATAGCTATTTAAAAACCTGTTTTTATTTTGTAGTTGGTGAGGCCTACTACCTTCTAAAGGAGAGCTTGGTATACTTCTTGCTGGTGTATTTATTATTTTAAGAAATTCTTCATTTTCGTAGGCATGTTTTGTAATAAGGGCTAAGTCATAAGGACTTGCCATATGACCAGGCAAATCTAGACCATTTGCAGTTTTGAAGGATGTAGACTTGGTTCCTAATTCCTTAGCCCTTTGGGTCATAAGTTGGCAAAATTCTTCAACGCTTCCACTAATATGTTCAGCAATAGCAACTGCCGCATCATTGGAAGATTGCAACATAAGAGCATACAATAAATCTTCCAAGGTTTGTTTTTCTCCTGGCTTTAAATATAATTTAACCTTAGGAGCTGATGCTGCCCTTTCACTTGTTGTTACAATATCTTGCAAGTTCCCTTCTTCCAAGGCCACTATACATGTCATAATCTTGGTTGTACTTGCCATGGGTAGGGGGGTGCTTGAATTTCTTTCCCATAATATGCGCATACTATCTTTTTCAACTAAGATGGCCCCTCTTGCATTAATATCTTTTGGCCCTTCTATATTCTTTGTTTCACTTGCATTTAAGCAAGTAGCATTAAAGGGAAATATAACAGATAAAATCAAAGTGGGTAAATAAAATACAATCTTTCTTCTTATAGACATAAGCTAAGATTCTCCTTTTTTATTGGAATTTATTTTTATTTTCCCACTTATATATATTATTTATTCATAGTAATCAATTTCTTCTTGTACTTCTTCTTTAAATCTTTCTATTAGCTCTTCCTTAACCTTTGGCATATCTTCTATCGACGAAAAACCAAAGTGTCTTAAAAATTCTGATGTTGTCCCAAAAAGTATAGGCTTACCAACCACATTTAACCTACCTACTTCACAAATAAGATTAAATTCTATTAACTTATTTATGGTGTGGTCAGAACGAACCCCCCTAATGTCTTCAATCTGGACCTTTGTTATTGGCTGTGAATAAGCTATGATAGCCAAGGTCTCAAGAATAGGCTGAGTTAGTAGCTTCTTGCTTGGTTCTTGTAAAAATCTTTCTATATAAGGTGAATTATATGCTACTGTGCACATTTGATAGGAGTCATCGATTTGTGTTATAGCTAGTCCACTTTTGTTTTCTTTATAATTTTCATTAATTAGGCCTACAGCCTTATGAATATAATAATCATCTACTTCCAAGACTTCTGCTAACCTACTTACCTCAACCGCCTTACCAGATAAATATAATATTGATTCTATAGCAGATTTTATTCTTACTTCTTCCTTATTTGCAATAGCCTTAACTTTCAATTGTTCCATCCCCATCCACTCCACTTATCCATATATCATCTAGTAACCTTTCCTGGTATATCCTTACTTGCTTTTTATGTACTAATTCTAAAAGTGCCATAAATGTCACAATCATTTCCATCTTACTTGTATGTTTAGTAAATATTTCATGGAATACAATGCTTTCATTAATCTCAAGTAAATCTAGTAAGTAATTACTCTTTTCCTTAACCGTATAAGTATCCTGCCTAAGAATTAAATCGTCAATATCATGGGACTCACTATCTAATAATTTATTCCTATTCATTATCTCTGCAAAGACGCCACAGATATGCTCAATAGATACATTAGCCAGTACCTTGTCTACTGGTACAGCAGGCTCAGTATAATCATCCAGCTGGGTTGCTACATTCCTATAGTAAACTTTTTCAGCATCCTTCTCATGCTTTTTTAGTTTTTCAGAAATATGTTTCATCTTTTTATATTCAAGTAGTCTAGCAACTAATTCACCCCTTGGATCATCTTCTGGGTCTTCTATTTCAGGTTTTGGTAATAGCATCCTAGATTTAATAAGAAGTAGTGTAGATGCCATTAGAATAAAATCACTCATGCTTTCTAGGGAGATTCCCTTGGAGTTTTCTAGCTCCTTTATATATTCCATATACTGATCTGTAATAGGTGCTATCTGAATATCATAAATACTCATCTTATTTTTTTCTATTAAGTGTAGGAGCAAGTCTAAGGGCCCCTCAAAATCATTTATTTTTACTGTCATGCTCATATTTATATACCCCATGTCTAATTTATACTTATACATATAACTATATAACAAAACTGCAGAATAAGAAAGATTATAGGAAAAATCTCCAGGTTTATACTGGAGATTTGAATTCTTTGTCTAAGATCTTGCTTGTCCTTCTATTTTTGATAGCTTTCTAAATATCCTAATAATAAATATTAAAGTTAGAACGCTTGCTAGGAGGTCTGATATGGGTGTACTAACCCATACCCCTAAAAGTCCATAATATTTAGGAAGTATTAGAATTAAAGGAATAAGCATAATAACTTGTCTACTTAAGGATAGGAGCATAGCTGTTGAGGCCTCCCCAATAGCCTGGAATAAGTTAGATGAAACAATCTGAAATCCTACAACTGGTAGCATAGCTGTAAATACCCTCATACCATATACCCCAAGCCTTAAGAAATCTTCTTCTTTATTAAAAATACCAAGTAAAGTTGCCGGGGCAAGCTGGCATGCTAAAAACCCAAAACTTGCAAGTATCGTAGCTGATATAGCAGCTAATATATATGTCTTTCTAACCTTGGCATAATCCTTGGCTCCGTAATAGTAACCTATTATAGGCTGGGCTCCCTGGTTGATCCCAAATATAGGCATAAAGAATAACATAATGATACTATTAATTGATGAAAACACTCCTATACCTAGTTCTCCTGCATAGGTGTTTAGGTTATTATTAAACAAAATTTGTACTAGTGCCGCTGCTAATTGCATGGCAAAGGGTGACATTCCAATAGCAAATATATTTAATATTATTTGAAGGTCTAATTTCATGTTTTCAAATCTTAGGGGTATATTAACCTTTTTACTAGTTAGAAAATAAACTGCCCATATGGAAGATACTATTTGTGATATAACTGTTGCAATAGCTGCTCCCTGAACTCCCATATCAAGAACAAATATAAAGATAGGGTCAAGCACTATATTGGTTACAGCACCTAGTAAAAGTGTAATCATTCCCATATTAGGATAGCCAAGCCCCCTAATACAATTGTTCATGGCAAATGCTGTATTTGTAAAGACAACCCCCATAAGGATAATCACTGTATATTCCTGGGCGTACTCCATTGTAGAGGCTGTAGCCCCAAAGGCAGATAGTATAGGCTTATAAAATAATAAGCCAAGTACTGAAAGTGCTATGGAAAATATAATATTCATTAAAAACGCATTTCCAAGGATTTTCGCCGCCCTTTCTTCATTATTTTCTCCTAAGGCTATAGAAATCCGTGATCCGGCCCCTATACCTACTAGCATACCAAATGACATTATAACAACAGCTATAGGAAAAGCTGCTCCTACTCCTGATAGAGCCAACGCTCCTACATCAGGCATTTTTCCTATAAAAAACCTATCTACAACTGTATATAGGGCATTAACAACCATTCCTACAATAGCTGGAATGGAAAATTTTAAAAGTAGTTTTCCTACACTACTTTCGTGAAACTGTGAGTGATCCATTTTAAAATCTCCTTTTATATTATTGTGCAGTATCCTTCATTAATCATATTTTGTAGCGTTATCATGGGTGCTATTTTTGCATGAAACCCTGTAAGTCCTCCTTGAAAATAAACTGTATAGGGAGCCTTGATAGGTGCATCGGCACTTAATTCTATGGATGCCCCTTGGATAAAGGTGCCTGCAGCCATAATTACCTGTGCATCATAACCTGGCATATCTGATGGAATTGGAGTAACATAGCTATCTACTGGAGCCGCCTTTTGAATTCCCTGGCAAAATGAAATTACTTGCTCGCTTGTATTCATTTGTATAGCCTGAATTATATCACATCTGGGTTCATCATATTTAGGCATAACATTAAAGCCTAGCTTCTCAAACATGCGTGAAAATATAATTGCTGACCTTAATGAGTTTTCAACAACTTCTGGGGCAAAAAATAAACCTTGTAATATTTGCTGATTAAGTCCAAGAGTTGCCCCTACGTCTTTTCCAAGACCAGGCGCACTTAATCTAATAGCAGCATTTTCTACATATTCCTCATTACCTACAATGTAACCTCCTGTTGGTGCTAGCCCCCCACCTGGATTCTTTATAAGTGAACCAACTACTAAATCCGCCCCAACTTCTGATGGCTCCATAATTTCTACAAATTCACCATAACAGTTATCAACCATACATATAATATCACTTCGAATATCCTTAACAAATTTTATAACTTGACCAATTTCTCTAACTGACAGGGTTGGTCTATACTTATAACCCTTAGACCTTTGGATTGTTACCATTTTAGTTTTGGGATTAATAGCTTTTTTAATAGCATCAAAGTCAAAGGAAAAGTCTTCCTTTAAATCTGCCTGGGCATAGCTAACTCCGTATTCGGCTAAACTACCATTTTGCTCAGTTATACCTATAACACCATCTAAGGTATCATAAGGCTTGCCAGTTACAGATAATAATTCATCACCAGGTCTTAAGTTCCCAAAAAATGCCACTGTTAGTGCATGGGTTCCTGACATAAGCTGTGGCCTTACTAGACCAGCTTCGGCACCAAATACATTGGCATAGATTTCTTCAATTAGTTCCCTTCCTAGATCATTGTACCCATACCCTGTTGTTGCTGCAAAATGCATGTCACTAAGGCCATTTTCTTGCATAGCATGTAATATCTTTAATCCATTATATTCTGTTATTTTCTTAATCTCATCAAATTGCTTACTGAGCTCATCTTCTATATTAGTACAAAAATCATATACACTTTCTTCTATATTAAACTTTTCCATTACTAGTTCTTTCATAATTAATCCTCTCCAAAATAATAAAATGTAGAAAGCATTATATACTCTCCACACTTTATTATAACACAATAATATAATTAACGAATATCTATATATGTTTCCTTATTGACCTTAGCTTCTTCAAATGTTCCCATATTAAGCATTGTATATGGGGCAGATTCTATTATGGTAAATGCCAAAGGACATCCAGACCCCTCCCCAAGTCTTAGGTTTAGGTGTAGCATTGGCTTAAGTCCAAGTGCCTCCATAGCAAGTATGGAGCCTGGCTCATCTGATAAATGGGATGGGAAAGTATAATCTTGTATGTGGGGTGACATATTAAAGGCACATAAGGCTGCCACTGATGCTATAAATCCATCTATAACTATAGGTAACTTATTCTTGGCAGCACCTATAAAACACCCACATAAGCCTGCTATATCAAGTCCACCTACCTTTGAAATAACATCTATAACATCATCTTTATTAGGCTTATTAACATCTATGGCTTTTTTGATGACTTCCTTCTTATGTATATATTGCTTATCTGTAAGGCCTGATCCTTTACCTGTAACAAGATCAACATTTATATCTTCAAGCACACTAAG
>JAAYSX010000022.1 GCA_012518255.1 Candidatus Epulonipiscium sp.
AATATCCTATATATCTGGTAAATACTAGATATAATCAAATAAGCATAGCATATACAAACAATATCATATATAATTATATCCAATAATATTCTAAAAAGTTTAAATATGGGGGTTTTTATGGATCTAGGAAATAAAACAAAAAAATTATTAGAAGATCAAAGACAAGTTGTTAAAAGCTACGAAGAACTTTTAAAGGAAATACACCAAGATGACTCTATTAGTGAAAATGTAAGGTTAAAGGAAGAACTTGAAGTACTGAAAACAGAATTATATAAAGATAAGGAAAGAATTCAGGAACTGTCACAAGAAAATATCTCTTCAAAGATTGCACTTAAAGAGCAGATGTATAATGAAAGAAATTCTATCTTAAAGGTATCCTTAAAAAAGATTGACCTCTACTTCAAGAATGAAAAAGAAGGTGCACTAAACAGGCTTTTTCTTCTTGAAAATTCTGCAAGAAATAGAATAAAAGAAATTAATAATATTATTGCTTGCGAACTTCAGGATGAACAAGTAGATTTGGATCAAACAATTTCTGCACTTGAGCAGGATCTTGAAGCTAGAGTTCAAAAGCAGAAGAATTTAATAGAGGAATCCTATAATAAGTCATTGGAAGAGATAAAGCAAGAGTATGAAATTGAAAAAAGGGAAATAACGAAGGAGGAGCTTGCTAAAAAACAAAAACATAATAATTTAGAGATTAGTATAGGGCTTAACTGGCTTAATAAGATAGGTATAATCCTTTTATTATTTGGTGTAGCAACTACCATGAAATATACCTATTCTGTATGGTTCAATGATTATCTAAAGGCCTTATCTGGATTTTTATTAGGTGGAATTATGTTAGGTATTGGAGAATGGTTTAATCGAAAAGAGAAAAACTTATTTTCCCTTGGCTTGTGTGGTGGTGGTATAGGTGTATTATATTTAGCAGTCTTTAGTAGCTTTTTTTATTTTAAAATATTACATCTTTCAACTAGCATTGTTATTTCTATTTTAATTACCTTAGTAGCCCTTATCTTATCTCAAAGGTATAGCTCTAAAACCATTGCTGGAATCTCCCTAGTAGGTGGATATCTCCCCTTCTTTAGCCTAGGGCTTCTTATGAGAGCAGAAGGATCAGCAATATATGCCGCAATGGGTTATCTACTAATACTAAATCTTTTAATATTAATAATTGCATTTGGAAGAAGATGGCTTATTATAAACTACCTAAGTTTTATTCTTAATATGCCTTGCTTAATTTTATTGGTATTAGTTGCTGATAAACCTGTTATTAGCATTATATATGCCCTATTAACATTTATGATGTACATGGGTATAACTCTTGCCTACCCCATTAGAAAAAACATTAAACTTAAAATTGCGGATATAAGCTTACTTGGAATTAATACTGTTATAAATAGTTCCATTGTTTATATCCTATTTATAAAAGCTAACCTTAACAATTACATGGGCTTATTAGCCTTAATTTATGCCATACTATACTTTACCCTAAGTAAATTAATTAATGGCAAATCTAATCAGGAAGATCATGTAGAAGCCTTATTTCTAATAACGTCATTAACTTTTACTATTCTTATGATACCCCTGCAATTCGGAATTAGATGGGCATCTATGGGATGGTTAATCGAAGGAATACTACTTCTTGTCTTTACCAAGAAAGGAAATGTCAAAAAGTTAGAAATAGGCGGTTGGGTTATTCTGTCACTTTGTACTTTACTATTTATTATAGATGATATTAATATGGGCTGGGATTTGTACCAGTTTATGACTAAGTACACCCTCCTATCGTTTGGTCTGATATACGTACTTACCCTATATATTTCTGAAGATAAAATAGGTCCAGAATCAAAGCTCACCAGGACTAATAAATTTATTAATATATACAAATATGCCATTGTTTTAAATACCTGGCTTTACTTATTAAGGGTATTTGCTAGAGGCTATAATCTTTATTTGGCAAACCACATACCTACAAATTATGTTAATTTCTACAAGACAATTATCATAGCTATGCTAAGTACATTATATGCCTATACAATTACAAAAATAAAGCCTATAAAGGACAGAGGAATTGTTAATATATCAATTGTTCTAATGCTATTATCTAATATTATATGCCTTATCTTAAATTTCCATAGTCCTGCAAACCTAGGAACAAGTCCCACTATTAGATGGTTAGGCATTATCATTTTACTTATATATAATATATTTGTGTTTTTAAGTGTTAAAGATATGGTGATATCAGTTGTAAAAAGGAAAGGTATGAGTATAGAATACTATCCATTAGCTATGGCCGTATACCTTCTGGGTGTAACTACAACCTTTATAAGCCAGCAGCTACATTTGCAAAATATTAACTTAATAATCAGTATTATCCTTGTTATATCAGCAATGATATCCATTATTTATGGCTTCAGAAAAGATTATCTTCTCATAAGGAGATTTGGTCTAGGACTATCTATATTTTCTACGGGTAAGCTGTTCATATTTGACCTTAGAAACTTACAAGGATACGGTAGAATTATTGCCTACTTTAGCTTTGGCCTTGTTTTAATAGGCATATCATATATCTATCAGAAACTAAATTCCAGCATTCGGGAAAATCAATAGTTTTCTCTTCTTAATAAAAGTAGGATCTTAAAATAAGACCCTACTTTTATTAGTTTATATGGTGATTTTAAACCTTAAAATCTTTAACAAGAAATTTTTTATAAGTTAAATCTATAAGTACAGCACCAATAGGTGCAGTTAAAATTATAGATACAACTGCCACTGTTAATACTATTTCTCCACAGGCAAGTCCCATAGCAAGGGGTAATCCGCCAATTGCTGCCTGCACAGTAGCCTTAGGTATGTAAGCAAATGCGATAAATATCCTTTCCTTACTACTTAAATTAGTTCCTATAAGTGAAATAAATACTCCTGTAATCCTAAAGACTAATACACCAAATATAAGTATAATGGGCATTACACCCGCATCTACAGCATAGCTGATATTGATAGTTGCGCCAAGTAAAACAAAAAGGAGTAGCTCCGCCCCTACCCATAATTTAGCAAATTCTCTTGATAAGATTCTAGATATATCTTTCTCTTTTTTCCTAAGAATTCCACCTAATGACATTGTTGCTAATAGGCCTGAAAAACCAATTATTCCGCTTATAGCCTCCTCTAAGCTAACAAGTAAAAATGATGTAGATAATATAATGATTATTTTATTAGTATTCCTAAATTGGAATTTAGTAAATAATAGGGACAATGTAATACCTGCAATTGCACCACCTAAAAGTCCAAAGATAATTGAGCTTGGTATTGCTAGGAAATTAATTGTCTTAAAATCTCCACTTTGAGCCAGTCCTGTAAATGCTGTAAAAAGTACAATTACAAAAATGTCATCTACAGAAGCCCCTGCCATAATCATTTGGGGAATCCCTTTTTCTGTTCCATAACCCTCATCCATAAGTTTAAGCATGCTAGGTACGATAACTGCTGGTGAGACTGCTGCAACTACTGTACCCATTACAGCCGCCTCTAATAAGCTAATACCTAAGATGTTTGGTGCCAAAATTAACATTCCTACAATCTCAAAACAGGCAGGTAAAAAAGACATAAGTATAGCTGGTCTCCCTACTTTCCTAAGGTCCTTAATATCTAAATTAAGACCTGCCCTTATTAAAATAATAATTAAGGCAATGTGCCTTAATTCTGCCGAGATTTCCAAGATACTAGCATCTATTAAATTTAATGCGTATGGACCTAAGATAATTCCACCTAATAGCATTCCTAATAATTTAGGAAGCTTAATCTTTTCAAATGTTTTTCCAAGTATCATACCCACTAGAAATATTAAAGCAAATGATAATAACATATAACCTCTCCTGTCCTAATTTAAGCAAAAAAGCCAATGATCCTGCATTATGCAGAAGTCATTAGCTTATAAGCGGTTTTGGTTTTATACCATGGGAGAACTTCATTCCCTATTTATATTATATCATAGTTCTATTAAATTATAAATAAATCACTCTGACTTTTTTGCCATATCTTGTAATATGTTGTTATTTATTATACAATAAAATTATATAAAAATTACAATTTTAGAAAGGAGTCCTTATGTCACTAAAATCAAAAATTTTCCTAGGATTCACCATTTCAGTTCTTATGGTATTTTCCATATTCTCACTTTATACATTTAATCAAACAACTAAAATAATAACTGAAAAAGAAGAAGAAGCACTTGACTTATTAAGCAGTTCTATAGGCATACAAATGGAGGATCAACTAGATAGTGCCGAACTTAGTGTTTTATCAATTGCAAATAATATAGAAATTCAAAAAGCCTTTGCTAATCAAGACCGCAAAATGTTAGAGAATATGCTTTTACCTGTATATGAAAAGCTATCAGAAGAAGTCTCCCAGATACAGTTTCATTTACCTGATTCTACATCTTTCCTAAGGTTACACCAACCAGAAAAATACGGCGATAGCCTAAGAGACTTTCGCTTTACAGTTAATGAAGCTAACGAAAAACAAACTACTATAAGAGGCCTTGAAGAGGGGGTTGCAGGATACGGTTTCAGGGTTGTGGTTCCCGTTGATTACCAAGGAAAACATATAGGAACTGTAGAGTATGGTAGTGACTTTGGTGAAGCCTTCTTCCAGGAGCTAAAAGATAACTATGAAGGTGAATATATGTCTTATCAATTTACTGCTGACGGTGATACCAATTTATTAACTTCTACTATAGAAAATGATAACTGGCATATTGAAAGCCCAAGGGATTTTGAAGCAATTAAAGAGGGCCAAACCCTGTATTTAACTAGCAAGGATAAGCTTAATAATATTCTATTACTACCCTTCGTAGACTACCAAGGTGAAATAGGTGGATATATTAAAGTTGTTCAAAGTAGAGCAGGATTAGTCCAGGATATAAAAAATATAAGAATAAAAGCAATTACATATACCATAATCTTACTTGCATTTTTACTAGCTTTATTTTATATCTTACTCAAATATTCCTTAAAACCTGCAGAAGAACTTGTTCACGTTACCAATAAGGTTGCCAGGGGTGATCTAACACAGAATATTTCAGTAAGAAGCAAGGATGAAATTGCTGCCATAGGCACAGCCTTTAATCAGATGACTTCAAGCTTACGTGATGTTATAGGAAAATCGGATGAAATATCGGCCCGTGTAGCCTCTACTAGCCAACAGCTATCGGCATCATCTGAGGAAGTAACTGCCGCTTGTGAGGAAGTAGCAAGTTCTATGGCCCACTTGAATGAATCTGCCAACAATCAATTTGAATCTATACAAAGCTCAAATACATCCATTGAGCATATGTTAGCTAATATAAATGATGTAAGCACCAGTATAGGGGAAATAGATGATTCCTCCCAAAACACATTAAACCTTGCCAAGGAGGGTATTGAATCCTCTAATGAGGCAGTGGATAAGATTAATGATCTTAAGGATTCCACAGATAAAACTACAAAAGATATAGAATTATTAAATGAAAGCTCTAAGGAAATTCAAGGTATTGCTGATGTAATTAGGGATATAGCAGACCAAACTAACCTATTAGCCCTAAATGCAGCCATTGAAGCTGCTAGGGCAGGAGAATCTGGAAAAGGATTTGCAGTTGTTGCAAACGAGGTTAAGGAACTAGCTGAACAATCTGCCAATTCATCAGATCAAATAGCCCATATTACTTCAGATATACAAGCTCAAATAGACACAGCAATAGGAGCCATGAATCAAAATAATAATGAGGTTGAATTAGCCGTGGATATTGTTGACAAAACTAGTAATAACTTTGCAGTTATCCTAGATAATATTAATATAGTAGCCAGGCAGATTCAAAATGTATCTAAATTAACACAAAGCGTAACCCAAGATGCCCAAAATATCACAAGTAACTTTGATGATATGATAGCCCTATCTAATAATACTTCAGAAGAGTCAGAGGGGGTTGCAGCAAGTGCCCAACAACAAACCGCAGCTATAGAGGAGATTGCTAGCTCGTCCATTAATCTAGCAGATATGGCACAGGAACTTCAAGATTCAATATCTGTATTTAAATATTAAATTATATCCAACTAACAAGGCTATGCTAATGAATTTCCATTAGCACAGCCTTGTTTTTACTAAATTTCCTTATTTATATATATCTGTTTAGATATTTGTAAGGAAATTATATATATAGTAACTATAATTATTAATAATATTAAATTATTCCCCACACTAGCTAGCTTACTTAGTCTACCTATAAATTTATTTTCCGATAGGTATTTAGAAAACCTACTTGATATTGAAGGCAGTATAATAATTACCATATAAAAAAACTGATTGAATCCTGCCATCCCATTTTCTGATTTAAAATATGCAGGTAAATATATAGAATAAAATAGGAAAATTAAATTCATACTGGCAATTAACTCCCCTGTGCTTACTACACCTGCATTTTTGCCTATACCCATAAGACTTAAGAAGTTAGTAAGGATATATATTATTATAAAATATATTAATAGATATACTAAAGGTAGAATATATTTACCCTTAACAATATCTTCCCTACTTATTGGCATACTATTTAGTAAAGTTTCTCCTTTATTTTTCTCTTCGTGACTAGTTGATATAGTAATAGAAAAATAAATGGCCATAAATATGGAAAAAGTATAGACTATGATATTGGGGATAAAAGGTAAACCCCCACCAAAGGCAGCTAGGGACAAAGCTATGGGAAATAAAATTACTAATAAATTAAGTTTACTTGTTTTGAAAAGAAGATTTAAATCCTTAATTAATAAATTTATCATATTTCCTCCTATAAATCTCTATTTTCATATATTCTTATTGATAATATCATGGATAAGATATATATAATTACAACTACCACTGTTAAAGTTAGGGGACTATATAAGTTCCCTAAAAAAACTAAATTTGAATTTATATTCGCCTCTGCTAAATTAAATGTAAGGACAATCCCTCCCGAATAAAAAAACACATTCACAAGCTGAGCTAACCTTGCATCAAATTTAAAATTAGCTGGGAATATAAGACTAGATACAAATATCATATATAGACATGCCCTTCCTATCATAGCTATATTAAAATAATCTACACCTAGAATTCCACTCTTATTAATTACCCATAAATATATGCCTGAATATATAACAGATATAAACATATATGGAAAGACTGATAAATACTTGCTAATAACAATTTCCTTCCTGCTTATAGGAAATGAATTAATTAATCCTATAGTTTTATTTGATACATCAAAAGAAAAAGGAGTTATTATTAATGTATAAGCAACTATTATAAGAATAAGAAAGTATAGCCAGCCCATATTGTTAGCATCTACTATTAACAAAAACAAGGGTACAATAAATAACATAAGAGCTATTTGGCTCTTGCTTGCTAGCATTACCCTTAGATCCTTATTCATTATCTTAAGCATTAGCTCGCCCCCTAACACTATGCACCATAATATCTTCTAAACTAGCCTTTTCTATTAGTAAATCCTCTCCCAGCTTATCTTTTATCCTATCTATATTACTAGATAATCCCTCAAATCCTAGGGAAGTCTCCCTTAAGCCTATAAATTCCCTTCTTAAGTTATCATCTAAGATATCCATGCCACCTTTTACAAGTCCATATCTTTCTATTAAATCATCCTTAGGCTGGGAAAATACTACTTCCCCATTATTTATAAAAGTAATATAATCTGCAATTTGCTCTAAGTCAGTAGTTATATGGGTAGAAAAGAATATGCTTTTCTTTTCATCTTGAATTATTTCATGAAGTATATCTAATATTTCTCTTCTAAATACAGGGTCCAGGCCTGATGTAGGTTCATCCATAATAATTAACTGGGCATTATGGGATAGGGCTACAGCTAAGGAAAACTTCATCTTCATTCCCTTAGATAAGGTCTTAATCTTAGCCCTAGGATTTAAGTTAAATTCCTTTATATAATTATTAAATTTCCTATCATCCCACTGAGAATAAAAGGAGGCAACTATATTTTTCATTTGCTTAATAGATAAATCTTCATAGTAATAATTTTCATCATAAACGAAACCTATCCTATCCTTAATTTCTTTTTCATATTTAAGATGATCTTTGCCAAACACCTTAATTTCACCACTATTTTTCTTTAATAGATTCATTATTAGTTTAATAGTTGTACTTTTTCCTGATCCATTGGGACCTATAAACCCCATAATATAACCAGGCTCTAAGTTAAAACTAATATCCTTTAATGTAAAATCTTTAAACTCTTTTCTTAATTTATTAACCTCTAAAATATAATCCATTTTAACCCTCCTCAAATAAAATCTTTAGCATTTCATTAACTTCCCCATAATCTAGTCCAAGGAGTCTGCTTTCTTCAACTACCTTCATTAA